>NZ_OY762947.1:3717500-4017500 GCF_963666695.1 uncultured Desulfobacter sp. | reverse complement strand
TGCCAAGGTAACGGGGAAGGAATGGAACGACGGCCATCCCGGCCAGGCGGAAAACGCTGCCGCCTGCTTTGACGGATGGCATGGTATGTTTGAAAGAAAGCCCGGCATAACAGGTGTCGAAGTGCACCATGATCTGGGTGTGGACTTAAATTACAAGGCGTACATGAACGGGAATCCCGTTAAGATGGACCCTCCCGGAGCAGCCGGGGATAAAGAACCGGAAGGCGGACCCTATGTTCCGGATGAATTTAAACGAAATCGTCCTCCCAGAGGCGAAGGACGCCCCGGACCGTCAGGTCGGCACGAAGAGGGAGGGCCCCCTCCGGGCATGGCAGGAACGCTTGTGGGCGGTTCTTCTGCAGGGATGTCCATTCACAAATCAGAAGGCCTGGTTCCCATCAACGAAACGTGTGAATCAAATATTCCGGGGTTATACGCTGCCGGAGATGCGTTGGGTTCCTATATGGCCGGGGCAATCTATACGCAGATAGGATCTTCATTGGCCGGTTCTGCGGTACAGGGCGCGGTTGCAGGGAAGGCTGCCGCTGAATATTGCCGGGATGTTGAAATGCCGAAAATATCAAAAACAAAAATGAATGACGTAAAGGAAGAGATACTTGCACCGTTAAAAAGAGAATCCGGATACAGCCCCGCATGGGTAACGCAAACCTTGCAGGGCATCATGATTCCAAATTTCATCATATACGTAAAGAAAGAAAAGCTTCTTAAAGCGGCATTAGCCTATGTCGAAGAGTTGAGGGATCATCACATGCCCATGCTTAAAGCGGCAAACTCGCATGAACTGCGGTTGGCATTTGAAACCGCGAACATGATTATCAGCGCTGAAATGAAGTTAAAGGCATCCATCATGCGTAAAGAAAGTCGCTGCAGTCACTATCGTCTGGATTACCCGCAGACAGATACCCAAAACTGGAATGCCTGGATCAACATTTACAAGGGCAGTGACGGGTCAATGAAATTTGAAAAACAGCCCTTTGGCACCTGGCCTGCATAGATTGAATAGAAAAAATCATTCATTAAATTTTAAAAAAATCGGCAGGAATGCAAACATTAAAATGGTAATACCGGCACCGATGAACCCCATAGAAAAGAATCCATTAGCTGCAAGAAATCCTATCAGAGTTGGCGCAGCGCCACCCCCAATGAGAAATGCGACCGGGACAGTAAACGAAACGATTATATTCCGGGTTTCTTTGGCTCCAATACTGGAGAGCGCTGAAAATGCCGGGGGAAAAAACGCGACGGATAAAAGTGGCTGCAGAAAAATCACGGTTTTAAGCCCTGTCCCGGTCAATACTCCGAGACCCAGGGTGAAGATCCCGGTTAGGATAAGCACTGTACTCAGAGTTCTTTTTATTCCATATCGGTCAGATATCCAGCCAACGGTAAAGGCTACAGGCAGGGTAAGAATTCTGGACAAGGCAATCAATGTATTGGCCTGGGACTGTAACATGCCATGCTCGTCGACGAGGTACAAAGGAAGCATGGAATAAATCCCTATGGTACTGAGTACCCCCATCGTGAACAGCACAATCATAATCCAGAAAGAACGGATGAATAACAATGGGATAATGGCTCTGAACATAGGAGCTTGCCCCGGGAAATCCACGACTTTGCTGAATTTTAAAAAACTGATGCCAAGCACCACCGAGACCATTCCAGTCAACATCAGAATACTGCGCCAGGACATCAACAACAACAGGGCTTCACAGATAATCGGCACCAATAGAAAACTTAAATTCGGTGCCAATTCATGAACCCCGAGGGCTTTACCCCAGTTCTGCCTGCTTACCGCAGCAGTAATCAAGGCAATTCCACTGGGTAGATACAGTCCCGCGCCCATGCCGGTAATAAATATACCGGCCCGCATCATGGTCAAGCTGTTACATACGCCTGTTATGATAAAGAAAAACCCGGTCACGATAGCAGACAAGCCAATGGTTTTCTTATGCAGCAGTATTTCTGAAATAAATCCCGAGCAGACCAGGGTTATGAAATATCCCGAGGCAGATACCAAAAACAGGGAGCCGGCTTGGTCGCCTGTCAGGGACATGTCCTGCAAAATAGTAGGTAAAAGTGGGGATATGATAATACGAATGCTGAAGTTCAAAAAAAATATAGCGGTCAGAAAAAGTAAGGGACGCAACTGCGATTGAAATGTCTGTGTGTTGTTCATTAAGAGTTCCGATCTGATATTCGCTTTCTCAGGAGTTAAGATTAATCAAGCAGTTCTAAGGCGGTAACCGCTAAGAACATACTGGATGACAGCCTTCTGTTTCCTGGCCCATCCCGTTATTTTGTCACTGTTATATAGTATTTATCGAATAGTTCAAGTAAACACGTCCCCGACACAGGCGCTTTAAGAGCCCCTTAGACATACCCGATGGTGCTTAAGAGCCTGTTCGGTAATTGATGAATCAGCTTCAATCGCATGAAAATAGCCCTAAGACTTGCAAAGGCTTTTAAATTTGTATACTTTTAATTCAGGGTATTTAGAGCATTTCAGTCAATTTTAGCAGGCCCAAAAACTGATCAAAAAAACAAAAATTTTGCATTCTATTTTCGGAGGAGTCATGGGAAAAGAAACTCGTTTGTTTAAAAGCCAAGAGAAAAAAAACAGAACGGACGTCAGTACTTTTTTACACCAACTTGCCGACAAAGTTTCAGAAGGCACTATTATATTAAGTAAAGGTTCCGAAGAACTAACCCTTCAAATACCCCAAAATCTTATCCTGGAAATACAGGTGGAAGATGAACAGAAAAAAAAGAAGGGTGTTGAACATAGCCTTGAAATTGAAATTAAATGGTTTGACAATGATGAGGGCCCCACAGACCTGAAACTAAAGTGAGACTCAATTGATATAAAGGAGCAACGGGATGTTTGAATCTGCCGAGTTGGGACATAAGATACCCAAATCCGAATACAAAAAAGAAGTACCTGCCCTGCGTGAGGATCTTCTCAACGTCCAGTTGGAATTGAACGAATCATCCTCTTTTCAAGTAATTATCCTGGTCGGCGGATTGGACGGTGCAGGGCGCGGGGCCACAGTGAATCTGTTGAACGAATGGATGGATCCCCGCTTTATTCAAACTCACGGCATGGGCGAACCCACGGACGAAGAACTGGATCGACCTATGATGTGGCGGTTCTGGAGAGCCTTGCCGCCAAAAGGTAAAATTGGTGTTTTCCTGGGGTCATGGTACACATGGCCGATGCTGAACAGGGCCTATGGCAGAACCAATGATGCGGATCTGGAACAAAGCATGGGCCGGGCAATAAAATTAGAAAAAATGTTGGTAAATGAGGGTGCCCTGGTCATTAAATTCTGGTTTCATCTGTCCAGGGAAGAACAGAAAAAACGACTGCAATCGCTTGAAAAAGACCCATTGACCCGTTGGAAGGTCACCAAACGTGACTGGAAGCATTTCAAGAACTACGACAAGTTTCGTAAAGTTCACGAAAAGGTCATTCGTCAAACCTCAACCGCTGAAGCGCCCTGGTTGATCATTGAAGGAGCGGATGCCTGCTACCGCAACTTAACCGTCGGCAAGCTGATCCTCAATGCGATCCGGGAACGATTGAGTCTGGATGCCCAGCCCTCTCCGGCAATCCCCGCGCCGCCTCTTATGCCGTCAATTGATAATGTCAACGTGCTGAAGACTTTGGATATGACGCAATCCCTGACGAAGGAAGAGTACCGGAAAAAATTAAAAAAATACCAAAGCAAACTAAACCTGCTGATCAGGGATCCAAAGTTTAAATACACGTCCGTCATAGCCGTGTTCGAGGGGAATGACGCCGCAGGCAAGGGAGGTGCCATACGTCGTATTACAGGGGCGCTTGATGCACGCGGGTATCAGGTTATCCCCATTGCCTCACCGACAGAGGAGGAAAGGGTTCAACCGTATCTCTGGAGATTCTGGCGGCATCTGCCTCGTAAAGGACGCGTAGCTATATTTGACCGATCCTGGTATGGTCGGGTACTGGTGGAGCGGGTCGAACAATTCTGTTCGGAGGCCGACTGGATGAGGGCCTACAGTGAAATAAACGAATTTGAGTTACAGATCACCCGCCATCGCATGGTGGTGGTCAAGTTCTGGTTAGCTATCACTAAAAAAGAGCAGTTGGAAAGATTTCAGGCCAGAGAGCAAACCGATTTCAAGCGGTTCAAAATCACGGAAGAAGACTGGCGTAATCGGAAAAAATGGAAACAGTACGAACTGGCGGTGACGGATATGGTGGATAGGACCAGCACACATTATGCCCCATGGACCCTGATAGAGGCGAATAATAAATATTTTGCCCGTATCAAAGTGCTCAAGACATTGTGTACGGCAATCGAGGCCAAGCTCAAGGATCTCTACGAGGAAGGCGTCGATTATTTGGAAAAACCCAAGAAAAGAAAATGAAGACAAAGAGAAAATGATTGTTGGAATCGGGCAGATCAAATTCAGACTTTATGATGTTCACTCCCTTAAAGCCAAGCGCTCTGTTGTTAAACCCATTATCTCACGGCTGCAGAACCGTTTTAACATCAGTGTGGCGGAAACAGGCCTGAATGACAGCCACGACTGGGCCCAGATAGGATTTGCCCTGGTGGGCAACGATGCAAGGATCATCAACTCAAAGGTGGATAAAGTGTTTAATGCCGCTGAGCAGCTTGGACTTGCCGTTATTGTCGACACACATATGGAAATTATTCATATTTAGGAACGAAACCGAAATAATTTGACCTGGGAGCGCGGGCGTCCCGCCTGAATTTTTACTGCAGGCGGGACGCCTGCGCTCCCGGATATATCAAAGTGGGCAAGTTATTTAAAATCCGCTCCTTAGTGTCTGAACGAAAACCTGGAAAAACCATATCATGACCCTAAAATTCTTATTGCGGCTTGCGAGGTCGTCCAACAGCTGACAAAGCGATTGATTAGTCTATGGAAACCGGGACCGGCAGTAAAAAATTACTCTCTATCTTCTTTTGGCGGATAACAGGTTGCACGATTTTACTACTTTTGTTTTGGAGTGGGGTGGTTTATTTTTACCAAACCCGCCACATCAAACAGGAGTTGTTCCTGCAAGCAAAAAAAGTCGACTACAGCTTTATTGAAGGGCGAATCCGGCCTTTCAGTAAAACGGATTCCCGGCTGTTTGAGCATGTAATTGATCTATTAAACCAAAAACTTACCGACTTCCGTGTTGTGATGCTGGACGTTTACGACACAAGCAAGCATGACATCTTTCACTATGTCAGCGAGCCTGACTTTCCGGCTGTAAGCAAGGCAAAAAAAGATTGGGAAAATGTGTTTTCCCTGGTCGATGATAAGGAATTTCATTTTATTGAGTTTAAGGATGATCTTTATCTCCGGATTTTCAGCCCGCGCTACCATGACCAAACACTGCTCGGGTTTATGGACTTCATGGTCAAGGTTGATCCGAACATATTGAATCGATTAGAAAAGATACGGAGCATAGCACTGATAATTACCATCAGTACGATTTTGACCATGACTCTGGTCCTCTATCCGCTGACCTACAATTTCTACCGGAAGCTTCAGGGAATCAGTCGTGAATTGCGTGAGAGTAACCTTCACACCATTCTTGCCCTTGGCAACGCTATTGCCAAACGGGACAGCGATACCGATGAACATAACTACCGGGTCACTTACTATAGCCTCTGCTTGGCCGAGCATGTAAAAATGTCCCCTGGCGCCATCCGAACCCTTGTTAAAGGAGCGTTTCTTCATGATGTGGGCAAAATCGGGATACGGGATGATATTCTACTCAAACACGATAAACTCACGGATGAAGAGTTCAAAGAGATGCAGACCCACGTGGAACTGGGGGAACAGATCGTCAAAGATATTCGTTGGCTGACAGACGCCAGGGAGGTCATCCTGTCTCACCATGAAAGATATGACGGCAGTGGATACCCGTCTGGTACGGCCGGGGACCAGATACCGCCGGCAGCTCGAATTTTTGCAGTGGTGGATGTATTTGATGCCCTCACTTCCCAGCGCCCATATAAGCAAGCGTTTTCTTATGAGGATGCCATTAAAATGTTATTCAAGGAGGCACAGCGATTTGATCCCAAAATACTGAATGCGTTCTTAGAAATCTCTGAAATGCTCTACAATGAGACGGCTCCCGCTGGTAAAATGGAATTAATAAAACGCTTGGAGGTCAAACTTCTCCATTATTTTGAGAACTAACAACCTGAAACTCGATAATCCAGTTTTTAGGAAATTTGTTCAAATTCAAGGCGGAAACAATTTTTAACCGGATGAATATACGACATATTTTGAGGATTAAAAATTTTTTCCAACGCCGAAGTTGGGCAAATTAACAAAAACTGGATCATCGAATGAAAATAAGGACAATAATATGAAATATTTTCGCCTGATTTTTTTACCGGTAATCTCCTTTTGTTTGCTCCTTTTCGCATTTCAGGGTATAGCCCAAAGCGCTGAACTTGAAGCCCGGTTTGCCGGTCAGCAGACCGTGGACGGCCAAAACGCTCTGGCCGTCACCTTTTCTTTACCCCTGGATGCGACACAGGACTTAAGCACGTATTTCAGTATTGCTGAAGACGCCGACGAGACCCCTGTGGACGGCGCCTGGATCCTGGCCAAGGATACCAAGGTGGCCTATTTCACCCAGATAAAACCGGACACCGCCTATACCATCAATGTGGCAAAAGGACTGGCACCGGCCCAGGGTGAGGCCCTGGCCGAGAACGTCATATATGAGGTAACCACCCGGTCGGCGGAACCCATGATCGCATTCGGTTCCACGGGATTCATCCTGGCCACGGACCTGATCAAGGGGCTGCCCGTGGACAGCCTGAACATCAAACAGGCAGACATTGATTTTTTCAGGGTACGACCGGACCGGCTGACCGATTTCAAAGATGAATTCTGGGATTCCACATATTTAAGATATTACCGGTCTGATGAGCTGACGGACATCGCAGATCTTATCTATACCGGCCGCTGGGATCTGGACATTAAAAAAGACTTGCGCACCCGGTTCAACATTCCCATCACCCATATCAGGGAACTTAAAACGCCCGGCATTTATATCGCCGTACTCCGGGGTGCGGGTCACTATCGCCACGGCTACCGCATGACCTGGTTTTCCATTTCCGATTTAGGGGTACATGCCAGGGTTTATGACACCTCAATCCGATTTTTCATCCAGAGTCTTTCAACGGCAGATCCAATTAAAAAAGCCGTTATCAAAGGGGTTAACGAGGATGGCAAGGTTCTGTTTGAGCAGTCAACGGACAAAGACGGCCTGTGCGTTATAATGGGACACTTTGAAAAATTGGCACTGGTGTCTGTTTCCAGAAAAAATCATATCAGCCTGATGGCCATGGATACCCCGGCCCTTGATCTATCGGAATTTGCCATGGGCAATGCCTTGTTCAGGCCCCTGGATCTGTTTGTATACGGCCCCAGGGATATTTACCGCCCCGGGGAAACCGTTGTGATTGACGGCATCTTGCGACACCAGGACGGCCGAATGGCGCCTGAAATAAAGGTGGCAGCCAAGGTGGTTCAGCCCGACGGAAAAACCATTCGCGAATTTACCTGGAAGCCGGGCAAAGGCACCCATTTCAACACCAATTTTCAGTTGCCCGCCAATGCGCTCACAGGAAAATGGCGGGTGAAATTTTCAAACGGCGATGACAAGTTTAAAGACTATCCCTTTCTTGTATCCGAGTTTCTGCCCGAGCGCATGAAACTGATCATAGACCAGACAGACGACAAAATTTTGGCCCCGGATAAAAACCTTGCCATCCATATCCAGGGCGACTTTCTTTACGGGGCACCTGCAAGCGGCAGCCGGGCCAATGCCGTGATCCATGTAAAACCGGCACGGGATTTATTCAAAAAGACCCTGCCCGGTTTTGAGTTCGGTGCCGGCACCGACCTTATCAACACCACATTCACCTGTGACGACATCCGCCTGAACGACACGGGAAAAGGCGTTATTGACGTGGAGAATCAGTGGACGGAAGTGACCTCCCCCCACTGGGTCACCGCCAATGTCAGCCTGTACGATTCCGGGGAACGCCCGGTGGTCAGAAACGCCTCCTGGCAGGTATGGCCGGCCCAGACCCTTGTGGGTATCAGAAACATGTCCGGCACAAAAGACGATCCCGATCAGGTACCTGACAATGACACGGCAAAATTTGAAGTAATCCTGGCCGACACCCAGGGCCGGCTGAAGGCTGCCCAGGGCCTGAAGGTCACGGTGATCCGGGAGCACCGGGAATATTACTGGGAATATAAAAACGACGCCTGGCACTGGGGCTCCAACAGCCAGTTCTATCCCGTGGACCGGTTTGATCTTGATATTCCGGACCAAGGCAAAGCCCTGGTAACTGTCCCCGTGGAATGGGGCGGATACCGAATTGAAATAAACAATCCCGCCACAGGCCTGACAAGTTCCAAAAACATCTGGGCCGGCTGGCGCCCCAAAGGCCAGGGCCCAAAAGAGATGAACCGGCCGGACCGGGTGGATCTGACCTTGGACAAACCAGGCTACCGGGCCGGGGACACGGCCCGGGTGACGATCAAGGCCCCCCAGGGCGGAAAAGGCTTTTTATTTGTGGATGGAGCAGACAATCTTTTAACTCTGCCCATTGATATTCCTGCCCGGGGAAAAGAGATTCCCATATCCATTGATCCAAACTGGACGCGTCACGATCTGTACGTATCCGCACTGATCATCCGGCCCGGAGAAAGCAGAAACGCAAAGCTGCCCAAACGGTCCGTGGGATTGATCCACCTGCCCCTTGACCGCACCGACCGCCGCATAAACGTTGACATCCAGGCCCCGGAAAAAACAGAACCCAACCGCCGGGTGGATGTGACGGTCAATCTGACCGATGCCGACGGCAAACCGACCAGGCAGGCCATGGTTACCCTGGCTGCCGTGGACAGCGGCATTTTAAACCTGACCCGGTTTAAAACCCCGGACCCCTTTGGCTACTTTTTTCAACCCCGGAAATACAGCCCCGAGATCCATGACATTTACCAAAAACTCATTGAAACCTCAGACGGCAGCTATGCAAGGATGCGGTTTGGCGGGGATATGGCAACCCTGACCCGGGGCGGGGACCGGCCCTCAACAGATGTACAAATCCTGGCCATCCACCAGAAGGCCGTTGACGCCGACGACCAAGGGAAGGCCGTATTCCCTCTGGACCTTCCGGATTTTGACGGACAGGTGCGAATCATGGCCATTGCCCATACGGACAACACTTTTGGTGCCGGGGATAAGGAGATGACCCTGGCCTCGCCCATCGTGGTCCAGGCCACCATGCCGCGCTTTCTATCCTTCGGAGACCAAGGCGTTGTCATGCTGGACCTGAACAACTTAACAGATATTATCCAAAATATAACCCTGGCAACAGACATCTTCGGGCCGGTGTATTTCACAGACCAGACCGGGCACACCATTGCCCTGGAACCCCATAAACGTAAAAGCATCAAACTGCCGATTAGAGCAGGAACCACGACGGGCCGGGCACACATCACCTGCCGGATAAAAGGCATCCAGGGGCTGGACGTATCACCGGAAATGGCCAAAACCTGGTTCCTGGAAACCCGGTCGCCCTACCCCCACCAAACCCGGACCTGGCAGAAACGGTTGACACCTGGACAAAGCTTTTCCACGTCGTCTGCCGCCCTGAACACCCTGGTGGCAAATACGGTAACCGTCCTGGCCGGCCTGGATTCAGAGCCGCCGGTGAACCTGGCCCAGCATGTCAGTGAATTGCTGGCCTATCCCTACGGGTGCCTGGAGCAGACCGTCTCAGGCTTTTTTCCCCATATACTGCTCTCTTTTGAGCAGTTTGCACAATTGGGTGTTGAGGCAGACACCCCAAAAGCCACCAACGAAAAAATTAAACGCGGCATCCAGCGCCTGCTTGAACGACAGAAAAGCTCCGGTGCCTTTGGCCTATGGAATTCCCGCAGCCCGGAAAGCCCCTGGCTGAGCGCCTACGCCACCCATATGATGGTCGAAGCTGTGGACGCAGGTTATGAAGTGCCTGTGAGTGCGGTGAAAAAAGGCCTTACCCGCCTTGCCGTATATGTTCGCCGCCCCAAAGCCATTCGCGCTCCGGGATGGACCGACGGCAAAATGTTCAGGGCGGCTACCCGGGCCTATGCCGCTTTCGTCCTTGCCCGGGTCAATTCCCTTGGCCTGGCGGATGCCAGGAATGTCTACGCCTATGTGAAAGCCAACCATCCCACACCCCTGAGCCTGGTCCATGCGGGCACGGCCCTTGGGCTTGCCGGTGACCGCACCAGGGCATTTGAGGCCTTTGACCTGGCTCTCAAAACCCGGCGTGATGATGAACGGGTGTATGGCGGGGACTACGGCTCCAATGTCCGGGACCTTGCGGCTGCCTACTATTATGTCACAACCTATTTTGCCGACTATACATTCCGGGGCGTGTTCCTCCACGACCTTGCTGCCGCGCTTAAAGAACGGCAATGGCTCTCCACCCAGGAACGTAACAGCCTGGTTATGGCAGGTGCAGCCAAACTGGCCCATCCGGCCGGGGCATGGGCTGCCGATGTGACCGTGGGGAACCAGACCGGCGCTCACACCGGAAAGGGTCCAGGCCGGGTGATATTCACCAAAGGTACCGCTGCCAGGGGATTCTCCGTGAAAAACACCGGCACCTCCACTCTTTATCTGGATCTTGTGCTCACAGGATATCCCAACAGCCTGCCGCCCCCCCAAAGTCAAGGCGTCAGGATATCCAGGCAGTTTCTGGACACCAACGCAACACCTGTGGATATTTCCAAGCTGACGTCCGGTGACCGTCTAATTGTGGCCTTGAAGGTTGAATCCCAAAAACAGCAACTGCCCCATGCCCTGGTGGTGGACATGCTGCCTGCCGGATTTGAGCTGGAAGATCCCAATGTGTCGGGATCATTCCTTATTGATGATATAGAGGTGGATGGAAAAACCATTTCCCGATGGCATGACGATTGTAATACCGCCCACACCGAATACAGGGACGACAGATTTGTTGCCGCCCTGAATCTTGGATACGGTGAAACCTGCCGGATTTTTTACGCCGTGCGGGTGGTCAGCCCCGGTATTTTCAAGGTACCGCCGTCCCTGGTGGAAGATATGTACCGGCCTTATATCCGGGGTGTGGGTAAAACTGTTGGTCGGACCCGTATAAATTCGCCGGCAATTTTAAAATCGGGATCGGCGTCGAATCTCCCTTTTTTCGACCTTAATCATTGTTTGGTCCAAACTGTAGGGGCGGATTCCATATCCGCCCCCGAACAGGGCAGAACAGGGCAGATATGGAATCTGCCCCTACCCAATACGTGGCTAAAAGAATGATCAAGGCCCTTTTTTCGATCCCGATGCCGATAGCGATTCCGATTTGTGTACAGAACTAATAAAATCAAAATTTAGAATTGCCGGAATTCTGCTCTTTATTGTGCTGGCAGGTGGAGTCTGTTTTATTGTACTGGACCATTTGTTCCCCTTTGATACAGTGGGGCGTCCCATATCCACCGTTATTGTGGACCGCCACCAAACCCCCTTACGGGCTTTTGCCGACAAAAACGGGGTATGGCGGTATCCGGCAAAGCCCGACCAGGTCTCCTTGTTGTACCTTCAAGCGCTTGTGGCCTATGAAGACCGGTGGTTTTATTATCATCCCGGCATCAATCCCCTGGCCATCTGCCGGGCATTTTTCCAGAATCTGAGCCATGGCCGGATCGTATCGGGCGGATCAACACTCACCATGCAGACCGCCCGGATTCTTGATATCAGTAAACAGGGTAACCGCCCGTCATTCTCAGGACTTTTCCCGCGCATGGGTGTCAAACTGCGCCAGATGTTCAGGGCGCTTCAGCTGGAATACCACTTTAGCAAAGATGAAATTCTTGGGTTATATCTTACCCATGCCCCGTTTGGCGCCAATATCGAAGGGATCCAAGCTGCCTGCTACACCTGGCTTGGCAAAGATGCAAAGGAGATGACCCGGGCCGAAGCCGCCTTGATGGCCGTACTGCCCCAGGCCCCGTCCAGATACCGGCCCGACCGCCACCCAGACAGGGCTGCCAATGCCCGAAACAAGGTGCTTGACCGGATGGCCCGGTTCGGCATCTGGACCCCAGAGCAGATCAGGGCAGCCAAGCAGGAGCCTGTGATGTCCTTCAGATTTCCCACGCCCATGACAGCCCCCCTCGCGACCCGACGGTCGAAAGCCGTTTACCCGGATGCAGAAGTTATCAACACCTTCATTGACGAAAACCTGCAGATGCACATGGCAGAGCTTTTGCGGGCATATATGGACAGACTGCCCCCCAAGCAGTCCGGCGCCGTGCTGGTGGTCAATCACAAGAGCCTGGAAATTGAAGCCTATGCCGGATCTGCAGACTTTTTCAATTCATCCCGGCTGGGCCATGTGGATATGATCCAGGCTTTAAGGTCTCCGGGGTCCACGCTAAAGCCCTTTATTTATGGTCTTTCCATGGATCAGGGACTGATTCATTCCCATGCCATGCTCCTGGATGTACCAAGATATAAAAAAAACTATAACCCGGGCAATTTCACCCGGGGATTTTCAGGACCAGTCACCGTAACCCAGGCGTTGCAGGATTCGTTGAACCTACCTGCGGTCCAGGTGCTGGAAGCATATGGTCCGGGGCGTTTCCACGACAAATTACGCAACGCTGGGGCCCGGTTTCAATTTAAAGGCAAACCCAATCTTTCCATGGCCCTGGGCGGTGTAGGCACAAGCCTGGAATCCCTGGTGACCCTGTATACGGCCATCGGGCGTGGCGGTATTGCCGGCAAGCCGCGTTTATGCCCCATGGAACCTGTGCAGGAGCGGTATCTGATGAGTTCCGGTGCGGCCTTTATTATCCGGGACATCCTCTCCCGGCCTTTTCCGGGCAGACAGGGGGTAGGACGGCTGTCCGGCGCATTGTCCATGGCTTGGAAAACCGGCACCAGTTACGGATTCAGGGATGCCTGGGCCATGGGGCTTAAGGGGGATTACACGGTGGGGGTGTGGATCGGCCGACCCGACGGTTCCCCGTCCCCGGGACAGTATGGCGCCATTACAGCGCTTCCGCTTCTCGGCCAGGTTATGGCAAGCGTAGCTGCGGGTACGGGAACAGTAAAAGCGCCTGAAAGCGTATCAAAAGAGACCATATGCTGGCCGTCCGGCCTTGCTGCATCGGCAATCCGGGGCCGGGCAAAGGGAGCTTGTACCAAAAAATTTGATGCCTGGATATTGGACGGACAAATTCCGTCAACCATGACCGGAGAAAGCGGCCTTACCGCCCCCTTGATCCGGACGTTCTGGGTAAACAATTTAGGGATGCGGGCAACACCCGCTTGCGGAGGCATGGAAAAAAAGACGGTGGCTTTATGGCCATGGCAGGCGGAGCCCTTTATCCCGGCCCTTTGGCGAAGGGCTGCCGTGCTGCCCAAAGATTCGCCCACCTGCCCCGGCATGGCGCCCCTGGTTCTACCTGGGATACGGATTGTTTCGGTGTCAGACAACAGCATCCTGACCCGCCGACCGGGACAGACCAGCTCTCCCACCATCCCCTTAAGGGCCCTGGGCGGCAGGGGCGAACGCCAGTGGTTCCTGAATAAAAACCCCCTGATGAATATCGACGGATCAGCCCCATTTTTTATGCCCATGCCGGTGCCGGGACTGTATCATCTGGCCGTGGTGGATGAATCCGGCAGTTTTGACCAGATCTGTTTTTCCGTCATTGAACTTAACCCATGACAGAGCAGCAATTGTAAATTTGGCCTTGATGATCTTTTCGGCCACGTATTGGGTAGGGAAAGATACCATATCTGCCATATTCGGGGACGGATATGGAATCCGCCCCTACAAGTTTAGACCAAACGATGATCAAGGCCGTAAATTTATTCTCACACAAAGGCACAAAGGCTCAAGTCACAGCGTCCAATAAAAATCCTTGCAAATTGCAATGTCAACCTTCAATTTGAAAAATTTGATCAATTTGGCGGGTCATGCTCCCTAAACCGGCCACCGGCATTACCGGCCAATCAGATCGGGCCTGCACGTTTGTACCGCCGTATATCAGTATGCCGCCCCGTACGCGGTTTTGAGCTATGCGCTTGAATCGATTCAGTCCTTTGAAAAATTGCTTGGAGACGGTCTGGCCTGATTTAATTTCCACCAGGGCCAAATCATTCCCCCTTTGCACCACCAAGTCTACTTCATTGCCCGTACTGTCCCGGAAAAAGCAAAGCCCTGGCCGATGCCCTTGATGATAGTATTGTTTATATATATCCGCCACCACCATATTCTCAAACAGGTTGCCTCGCAATGGATCCCTGGATATGTGCCGTACCTCTTGAATCCCCAGAAGATAGGCGGCCAATCCGACATCCCAGAAATAAATTTTCGGGGTCTTCACAAGACGCTTGGATATGTTAGCATGCCATGGCCGCAATAAAAAAATAATATAGCTTGCCTCCAAAATGGAAATCCATTCCCTGGCTGTTGTATGGGAGATACCGGTCTCATTTCCCAGACTGTTTAGATTAAGCAGTTGGCCTATGCGGCCGGCACAAAGACGCACAAACTTTTCAAACAGGCCTTGATGCCGAATCTGCATAAGCTGCCGGACATCCCGCTGGACATAAGTTTCAAAATAATCTCCCAGCACCTGATGAGGCTTCAGGCGCATCTGATGGAGCCTGGGATAAAATCCATTGAGTAACATGCCGTCCGTATCTGCCGTATCTGCAAAAGCGCTGACTTCGTTCCAGTCAAAAGGCATCAGGGTCAGGATGCCTGTCCGGCCCGCAAGAGACTGGCTCAATGCTTCCCGGACATTGAACTGCTGACTTCCGGTGAGGATATATTTACCCGGCACCGGATCTTCGTCCACAAAGGTCTGGATATAGGAGACCATATCAGGTGTCCGCTGGATTTCATCCAATATTGCGCCGTCCGGGTAGGCATTAAGAAATCCCCGGGGATCATCCAGAGCATACTGCCGAAGATCCGGTGCTTCAAGATTGACATAGGATTTATCTGGAAAGACCTTTCGGCATAAGGTGGTTTTCCCGCTCTGCCTGGGACCGGTTACTGTGACAACCGGGTAGTTTTGGGCAAGTTCCCTTAACACCGGTTCAATGGATCTGTCTTGAATACCGTTGTTCATAGACATAACAATAATTATAAATTTTGCAAATTGCAAGTTTAACATTCAATTTGCAAATTATTGCCAGAAGGGCCAATCAATGGGAATTTGAGAGCCCACGTTTTTTATCGGTCCGATGGCTTAAAAATTTGGGGGCGAAAAATTTGATGTCTGGATCCTTGACGGACAAATCCCGTCAACCATGACTGGAAAAACCGGCCCTACCGACCCGCACGGTTACGGCATAGAAATTCGAAACGGTTTGGCTTTGCTAAGCCGGGTGTTTTGGCAAACTGAGGATAATCAACCTATGAAGGATGTGGTCGTAATCCACATAATTTAGGAACCAGACTGAAATAACTTAACCTGGGAGCGCGGGCGTCCCGCCCGCGCTCCCGGATATAGCAAAATGGGCAAATTAATAAAGCTGTTAAAATGAGTTATCGGTTACCACGCCTCCACTGAACGGTGAAAACTGTAGATCCTTAATTTCAAACCCAAAATCATCCGGTTTAAATGCATGAGCTGCAGCATTTTCGCGGTCCTTCAAATAGTCTTCCAGGGTCTGATGGATGACGTCAAAGGCAATTTCGCCCCATGGGATATCTGATTGGGAAAACAGGCGAACATCCGTGCTTTCCGTGGTAGGACCAAAATCCTGGGATAATAGTTCCGCAATAAACATCAGGTAAACCTGGTTTACAAAAAGAATATTGAACATTCTGTAAGGTGATAAAATCCGGACCTCGGCACGGGTCTCCTCCAAGGTCTCACGTACGGCACCCTGCTGGACGGATTCCTCATTTTCAAGATATCCGGCAGGAAGGGTCCAGAACCCTTTTCGGGGTTCAATATTGCGTTTGCACATTAAAATCCTGTCCTGGAAAACAGGAACCGTACCCACAACCATTTTGGGATTTTCATAGTGAACATGGCCACATGAGGCGCACACCTCCCGGACATGGTCATCGTCCTGGGGGATCTGACGAATCGTGGAATGACCGCACTGGGTGCAAAATTTTGTTGACATGTGTGATCTATATTCCTAAGTTTTACAAAAAATTAGAACGCTACCTTTTTTTCTTCATACAATTTATTATCACAAAGCCTTATCAAAGGAAATCTTTGAAGTAAATCAATTGGGAAAATCAACAACAACTCCAAATTTAAAAGTATACGTTTTAAACGTATAAATATGTTGACTATTATCCTTTCAAAACATATAAATCAAATATGGACGAGATATTATACCAATATAACCCCTGGTGGGAAGATTCAGTTTTCAGTGAAGAAATCATACCGAGAGAACGTTATCTTGGCAGACTTATTAACTATTTGGACAATAAGCAAATAATATCTCTGACAGGCCTGCGACGTGTCGGCAAAACGACATTGATGAAATTAATCATTAAATACCTTATCAGAAAATGCGTACCTTCAAAATTAATTTTATATATCAGTCTAGACGACTACCTTTTCCACCGGAACAGTATCATCGAAATCATTAATGAATACAGGAAACTTCACAAACTTAAAGTCGAAGAAAAAATTTATCTTTTTTTAGATGAAGTAACATATAAAGACAATTTTCATATTCAATTAAAAAATATTTATGATTCTCAGAATACCAAAATTTTTGCGGCATCTTCTTCGGCGTCTATGTTAAGAGATAAAAAAGCAAGCTTAACCGGCCGTTCAATAACACTGGAAATAAAACCATTGGACCTTGAAGAATATCTGTTTTTCAAAGGGATCACATTAAAAAAGCGCGATAAACAATTATATAAATCATATTTTCTCGACTACATCAAAGATGGCGGTATGCCGGAAAATGTATTAAACCCGAACCGGGAATACCTGATGAATCTGGTGGATGATATCATCCAGAAAGATATCACGGCGTTTCATGGTTTGAAGAATCATCAAATCCTTAGAGACTATTTCCTGCTTCTTATGGAACGCAGCGGAAAACAATTAAGTATTAACAAGATTGCAAAAATTTTAGGTATTTCTCCAGACACCTCAAAAAGATATTTAAGCTATTTTGAATCCACCTATCTTATCCACCTGCTCCCTCGATGGGGAAAAACAAATCAAAAGCTGTTATCTGCAAAAAAAATATATGCGTCCGACCTTGGTATAAAACATCTTTTCATGGGAAACAGAGATTTTGGAAGTTATTTTGAAAATTACATTTATTTGGTATTGCGCAATAAGAAAACATTATACTACCTATACGAAAATAGTGTTGAAATAGATTTTTATACGGACGATAAAATTCTGATTGAGTCAAAGTTTTATGCCCGGCTCAATGAAAAACAAAATAAATTGTTTTCCGAATACCCTGCAAATAAAAGAATCGTTATAGATTCCGTAGACAAATTATCCTTATTAAATGAACTGTAAATTCAACCAAAAATCAAAAGACGTTATACGGCCCGCCTGGAGCAAAACAGATGAACCGCGCTGTACACAACAAGATCGTATCCTTTATACTCGATCATCAAGTTACAGCTTATTTGGACGTTAATATAAAAAGGATATTATAAATGCATCAGTATGGTTACATTGGCCGCAAATTGCGGCTGCCGAAACTTAAGGATCACCCGGCAATCATTATTGCAACGTTTGGATCTTCTTCCAAAGGCCAGGCAGCCATGGACGCAGTTGAAGCCCAGATTGCCGAAACTTTTGCCGATCATCAAATATACTGGGCATATACATCCGAGATTATCCGCAGAAAAAAAGGGCTGCCAAGTCTTCTGGAAACCCTGGCCAAAGTGGAGTCTGACGGGTATCGCAAAGCTGTTGTTCAGCCGTTGCATGTTTTTCCCGGCACAGAGTATCAGCAGGTCGAAGAGTCTTCTATATATTTCCCTGGGTTACGGGTGGTAGTGGGTGAAACCCTGTGCCACCGGTGGAATTTTATCGAAGCGGTCCTTGAAGAGGTGTCTGCGGATTTCCTCACCGGGGAAAACCAGATCAACCTGCTTGCCCTGCATGGAACCCCTTTGGCGGCAGATCCGGTAAACATGATCTATATCGGCATCAATCATCTTGTCTCGGGTATGTATGACAATGTTTATGCGGCCACGGTTGAAGGGGTTCCCAATATCCAAAGCGTTGCCAACCAGATCAAAAAAGACCATGCCCGGACACCGTTTACCCGGATTCGCCTGATCCCCATGATGTTTCTGGCCGGCATGCATGTGGAAGATGATCTTATGGGTGAAAATGACAGCTGGCGCAGCACATTTGAAAAAATGGGAATAGAAGTGGACTGCCCCACCATCACCTGCGGGGCACAGGAATATTTCAAGGGACTGGCATATAGAAAAGCGTGCATCCAATTTTTCTGCCAAAGACTTAAGCGGGCACTTGATCTTATGAAGCATTATTAAGTCAGGCCTGCAAACCATGAATCAAGGAAAACCCAATGAAGAAGCTGTTCTCCACGACCCTGGCTGCGGGGCTGGCAATCCTGTTGTTCTGCCGGACCTGCCCGGCTGACCAACCCCGCCAACTATCACCGGCACCGTATAAGGACGCGGTCCGTTGCGGGATCATTTTATCCCCTGAGTTAACAGAAATCTCCGGCCTTGCGGTTTCCCGGAAAACTTCTGGGCTTTTGTGGGCAATCAATGATAGTGGTAATTCCCCTATGCTTTACGGCCTTTCCACCAAAGGGGTGTTGCTTAAAACATATGAAGTTGCCGGTGCAACGAACCGGGACTGGGAAGACCTTGCACCCATCTATGTGATCGAGCCCATATCCCCCCAGCAAACTGATCTGCGGAAGAATGCAACTCAATGATCAAGTGAAAGGCTTTAGGAGCCTTTTGATTTTCACCGCCGGGGCCTTGGTTTTGGTTTGCCTCCCGGCGGTTTGGGTCTATGGGGTGGACCGGGTTTTCCAGGCGGCCGGGGCTTAACCGATGGTGGTGGGCGGTGATGGTGGTGATGGCGGTGTTTATAGTGAGACCGCCCCCAGTAAGTACCGTAGCTATAGCTGACGCCATAATAGGTTGAGCTTGTGCAGCCGGAGAAAGCAACCAGCGCCAATACAGCCAGTACGAAAAAAACAGCATGTGGCACTCTCATTAGTCTCCTCCTTCAGCTATCTGCTGTAGTCCCAAAACAGCACCGCAGGGATCTGCTATAATCGCCACCCTGCCGTCAAGACTTTCGATTTGGGGTTCCAGCAATATTTTCCCGCCCAGTTCTTCTACTTTGGCCGTCATCGAACTGATATCTCTGACCGCAACATAGGGAATCCATTCCGGTTCAATCCCTTTCCAGGGGATTTTTACAACACCGCCCCGTCTTAAACCGTCTCTCATCAACTGAGTGTAGGTTATCGTTTCTGTGAGCGGTATGGTTTCCGGTTCATATTGGACGATTTGTTCATAGAAAAGGACCGCCATATTTACATTTTTAGTCCATAACTCACAATCCATCCATTGATTGACGCCCAATTCGTCGCCGGGATCGCCGGAGCTGGATTTAATAACGGCAAAGGTCGCCTTTTGGTCATCTGAAACAATAGCAACCTGTCCCCGATCAGGAAGGTCGCCGATATTATGAATTATCTTTCCATGGGCGCGGCCAATAGATTTAAGGGCAAGATCAAAGTCAGCCACAGACAGATAGGAGAGCCATTTGGAAGCCAGGGTATCTTTTTTCCTTTGGACAATATTTCCTATGGGCTTATCGTTGGAGAAAATGGTCATCAAGTTGGAGGAGGACGTATTTACCGGTACCGATTTCCATCCAAACAAGTGTTCATAAAAAGGGACTGCCTGCTCAATATCCGTGGTGAAAAGGTCAAACCACACAAACTTACCAATCTGGTATGTTTGCTGATTTTCAACACTCACAGGAGGCACAACGGCCTTTGTCCCGGAACAGCCGGTAATAACGAATGGCTGTAAGCAGCAGACTGACACACAACACCAGAAAATAAGACTTCTTAAGCACAAATTCATAAACAGACTCCGTAAAATGAGGTACAACACCTTGCGAATGGACAAAATTGCAGAAGTAAAATATTTTTTCACTTTTAACGTGTTGTAATCACAGTAAATCAGAGATGTTGTTGTGTCAAGGAGAAATTCCGGGCTATGCCGTGATGATGGGTGCGTATTTTATATCCAGAACCTTTAATTCGATCATCAAGTTTAAGCACTACAGCGACACGTGTTTTCTTTCACACTTAACGGTTTGAAAAATCGTCACATTTTAGCTGATTTAGAGTTATAAAATGATCGATAGGGACAATTTCAAAAGTGTCGCTGTAGTGTCAGCATTCAATTGATTACTATTTAAGCAAAAATATTGTCCGGTTTATAGGGATGAGTACCCTCAATAACTTCAACCCCTGATTTTGCTTTTATTTTATTAATGATTGTCTCTTTATGGGGACAGTGATCGGTGATACAGGGGGCAACATGAATCTTGGTTACTTTTTCGCCCATGGGATTGTTCCACAGGTTAACCTGGGCCAATCGGGTGACAATAGCGGCACCGGGACAGTCACCGCAGTTGATCATCCCCATGATCTCTGCGTCCTTGTCTTTGTAAGCCGCGAATTCACCCTCTTTGCGGTTGAATCCCACCAGACATCTGCTGCACCCGATACAAACATCATCCATAGCTTTTTTACAACCAACAATTAATACTTTTTCCATTCCCATTTATCCTTTGCTGTTGGGGTTTAAAACGTTGCTCAACCTCACTGGAAAGCAATTTTAAGCAATGGCTGTGCCATATAAAAAACCAACAATAAAATATATCTAATAAATTTATATTTTTCAATGTGTTATATAGTTTTATCCAAATGGTTTTCATTTTTCTGGAACAACAACCTTATCATCAATCAGAATCGCCGAGTCGCACAAATGCAACCCGTATTTAAGGTCTTACTTTCCCCACAGGGGCTAAGTATATGGCAAATTCCTCTTCACCATCAAGGCCAAGCAGTTCATCTAATTCGTCCTGATCATAAGCCGCAATCGCACAAGTCCCGGCATCAATAGCTTCACAGGCAAGGTATAGATTCTGGCACACATGACCTGCATCCAAAGCAATGACCTTATGGGCTGCCAACCCATACCGCCATTCCATTCTATATGGTATGGCAGACCAAATGAACGTAACGGCTGATTTACCCGGATAAGATTGATTAAGGGACGCAATTATCATTTTTTCCGACAGCAGATCATCTTTGAATTCAAATACGAGTTGATGGGAAAGGGGTAAATATCTGTACACACCCGGCTCAATGCCATCCACATTAAAAACGGCAAGATAAGTTTCAAGGGCATGGCGGCAGCCGGCAGAGGGCACATTCCTGTATGCATGGCCGTGGAATCTTTTTCCCCTGACGCCTTGGGTACACCATAATAGATATGCCAGTTCTTTTAATGACAAACTTTGATTCAAATATACCCGGTGGCTTTTTCTATTGCCGATGGCGTGCGTAATATCTGCCTGAAAAATCCCATTCCAGTCATCAGGACCGGGAAGATCAATTAAGGTTGCCCCCTCAGGACACGGCTTTTCAATGGGCGGGGCCGGCACGCCCTGATTTTGGTCTGTAAATTGGAAAGCAATTGTTTTACGGATACTATCTTTGAGAAAGTATCGATACGTTTTAAGTGTGTCATCCGCCATGGGTCGCCTCCCGAAAATTGGTTTTGAAGAAATTTACATATCACTTTATCCATAGGTTACAGCATTCGTTCCTGATTTCATATTTAAACATAATGCAGAACCGGCTTTTGGGAATTGACTTTCTCCCATGCAATGATTACTTCCTTTTGCCGGCTGCAGGCGGTATAATAATAACATATATTATAGATTTGGGCGTTAATGGCAAAAAGCAAGAGGGCTAAACGCCTTTGGAACCTAAGTTTACATGTTAAGACATAGGAGGCAGAAACATGAATACAGCCGGATCAGGCATAAAGCTTATTGTTTGCATCATGGCTGCAGCAATGATGACCATGGCTGGATGCGCGTCATCCAGTTCCAATGTATATACCCATGAGCAGGCCATGCAGGCCCAGACCTTGGAGACAGGGACTGTGGCATCTGTAAAATCCATCATTATCCAGGCCTCAAATCCCCCGGTTGCCGGTGGTGCCATCGGTGGTGTGACCGGCGGTGTTCTCGGCAGCACCATTGGCAGTGGCCATGGCCGGGATGTGGCCACCATTGTCGGGGCCCTGGCAGGTGCGGCCATTGGTGCAACTATTCAACGTGAGGCCGGAACCAAAAACGGTTTTGAAATTGTTGTTAATCTTGACAGTGGACGAACCATTGTGGTGGTCCAGGAGGCGGATGTGCCGATGTTTCCCGGGGACAGGGTGCGGGTATTAACAGCCCCGGACGGTACCACCCGAGTATCTAAATAGTCCTTGAACAAAAAGTGACCATCTGCGCATTGCAAAAAAATTTACAATCCTCACATACTCGAGTATGCTCCGGTTGAAAATTTTTCTGCGCCTTGCATCTGGGCAATTTCTCGTTCAAACATAATTTTCCCTTCAGACACTAAGGAATGAGCATAAAAAAGATAATTTTATGAAAAAAAACAGTGCAGTAAATGATAAATTAAGAAATGTTGCCATCATCGCCCATGTTGACCATGGAAAAACCACGCTGGTTGATGCCATGTTTAAACAAAGCGGGATGTTCCGGGAAGGCCAGGCCGTGGATGACCGGCTCATGGACTCCATGGATCTTGAGCGTGAGCGGGGCATTACCATTGCCGCCAAAAATTGCTCGGTCACCTGCAACGGGATAAAGATCAATATCATTGATACCCCGGGCCATGCCGATTTCGGCGGTGAGGTGGAGCGCGCCCTTTCCATGGCGGATTCCGCCATTCTGCTGGTGGATGCCTCCGAAGGGCCTTTGCCCCAGACCCGGTTTGTACTCAAAAAAACCTTTGAGGCAGGTCTTCCCGTGCTTGTGATCATCAACAAAATTGATCGCAAGGATGCCCGGCCCGACGAGGTTCTGGACATGGTCTACGACCTGTTTATCGACCTTGGCGCTACGGACGAACAGCTGGATTTCACCTATCTTTACGCCATTGGCCGGGACGGGATTGTCAAGCGGGAACTGGAAGAAGAGGTGGACAACCTGAAGGTGCTTTTTGATATCATTATCAATGAGATGCCCGCGCCGTCTTATGATCCCGAGGCGCCTTTCCAGATGCTGGTGTCGGATCTTGGCTATTCCGATTACCTGGGGCGCCTTGCCATCGGCAAGGTATTCAACGGGTCTGCCGCCTCCAACGCATCTTTGGTATGCATGGATGAGGACAGCGGCCAGAAACAGCTTAAGGTGTCCAAACTCCAGTCCTATGACGGCATGACGCTGGTGCCGGTGGCCCAGGCAGACACCGGAGATATCGTGGTTTTGGCAGGCATTGAGGATGTCAAAATCGGTGATACCATATGCACCCGGGAAAATCCTTTGGCCCTGCCCAGGATCTCAGTGGACGAACCGACAGTGTTCATGCGGTTTGCCATTAATACCTCACCCTTTGCCGGCAAAGAGGGTAAAAACGTTCAGTCCAGGAAAATCCGGGAGCGCCTGCTCAAGGAAACCCTGCTCAACGTGGCCATTGAAGTGGAAGAGAGCAGCAATGACGACAGCTTTGTGGTCAAAGGCCGCGGAGAACTGCAGCTGGCCATCCTCATTGAAACCATGCGCCGGGAAGATTTTGAATTGTGCGTGGGACGGCCCAGGGTAATTTACCGTGAAGAAAACGGCCAGACCCTGGAACCCATCGAACATCTGTTCGTGGACTGCGATGAAAATTTCATGGGCGTGGTCACCGAAAAACTGTCCGTGCGAAAGGGCAAAATGACCAACCTGGTCAACAACGGCAAGGGCCGGGTCCACCTGGAGTTCTCTATCCCGTCGCGCTCTTTGATCGGGTACCGGGACGAGTTCATGACCGACACCCGAGGCACCGGCATCCTGAACTCCTACCTGTCCGGGTATGAACCACACCGCGGGGATTTTCCCGTGCGCTACACGGGTTCCATTGTATGCGACCGCCAGGGCAAAGCTGTGCCCTATGCCCTGTTCAACCTGGAACCCCGGGGACGGCTGTTCATCTCACCGGGCACCCCGGTATACGAAGGTATGGTGATTGGCGAACACAACCGCCATTCCGATATTGACGTCAATGCCTGCAAGGAAAAAAAGCTGACCAATATGCGGGCTTCCGGAAAAGACGAGGCCACCATCTGTTCACCGATTAAACCCATGACCCTGGAAGAGGCCATCCATTTTATCAGGGACGATGAAATGGTGGAGGTAACCCCTTCATCCATCCGCATCCGCAAGGTGGAACTTAATGCCGGCAAACGCCATATCCTGGCCGGAAAGCTCAAGAAAAAGGATACAGAGTCCTAATACTAACTCATACCCCCTCCAACTGGGGATCAAACCTTGATTATTGTCCTTTTCGCTGCAACCATTATCCATGTCAGTATATAATGCAATAATCAAGGTTTAACCCCACCTGCGTGATACTCCCCATAATCTGATTAAATAATTAATCAGATTATGGTTGGAGGTATCTATTTTACAATCTTTATTTTTCCGGCCCGGGGTCCTGTCTGGTATCTGTTTCCTGATCAGGAACGGTTTGTTCCCATACCGGTGTCTGTTGCGTCTGTTGGCGAAATTTCGGCTTGCGCCATTTCACTTTGGACCACAGTATAGGGGTGCAAAACCTGACCCATCCCCATTTAAGAATATTGATCAGCCAGAAGGAGACCCAGAGCGCCCAGGCCAGCATGGCAACCCGGTAGGCCCACATGGGAATGGACACCATCCAGGTCCGGGGCAGCGCAGGGCCTGACACATCATGATACCAGCGCAGAATATGGGTGCTGGAACCGTTGCCCCGGATGTTCATATCCGGGTGACCTAGAAGTCCGTTGGAGATGCTGAACACCAGACACGCGCCCGACGCCAGGGTCAGTGCCACGATGCCCAGCTGGACCAGGTTGAACTTCATGCCGGTGAACTGATCGGCTCTGGATCGTAAATCCAGCGCAATGAGCCAGCCTGCCACAATGATGGCGGCTGCCGGATGATTCATGGAGATACCGATGAACAGCAAAAACCACTGCAACAGATTCAACGGGGTCCATCCGGTTTTTGACAGAACAAAGGCAATGATCAGAATCACGATCAGTTCGGACCAGAACAGCACGGCCGGGCCTACCGCCGGTTCCCCGCCCAGAAACAGGGGCCACCGGCTGCTGCCGGGCTTGATATCCACACAGGTGTTGGCGCTGTCCATCCCGAGGTTCACAACCGGTGTTTTATAAAAGGAGGAAATACCAGCGGCCGACACCCATTGAAGCACAATTTTCTGGTGTCCCGGCACAATGGGCAGGGTTACCTGATTCTGATCCTGCCGGATGGGGCGTATCCTGCCTTGAATTTTCACCTCCTGCAACCGGGCCTCTTTGGGCAGGGTAATGGTGTGGCGCCCGCCCTGGCTGCTGTTGATGGTAAGATCCAGCTCGGCCGTGGTGGCAGTCCTGCCCGGTGAAAAAGTCAGCAGGCTTTTTTCAATGGTCATGGTCTGACCCTCAATGCCCTGGGGCCGGGTCACGGTTAGGGTCAGGGCCTCCCCGGGCCAGGGGTGCCAGGTGGGATACCACCGGGTGCCGGTTTTATGAAAGATTACAGGGGTTCCCTGGTATTCCATGTGGAAAACAGGGCTCACATCCACCTTCCATAGTTCGGTCCAGTCCTGGGTATCGGCATGTTTTAACTCTATTTTATCCGAGGGGGCCAGAAAAGATTCCCATACAAGCGTTTTCTGTCCGGGCCGGAAATTGACCTTTGCCGTATTCCCCTCTACCCGGATGCCTTGGGTGGTGATGGATTCGCCGGGAAGCAAAGGAATGTCAAGTTTTACGCTTGATTCTTCTTCTCCCTCACGGATTACCCGGGTATTTACTTTCCAGACAAGTCCGAGCAGCAGGGTCCGTTCAACCCTGGCAAAGGCCGGCAAAACGCCTGTCTCAAGCGCTGGTTGATTTTTACCGTCTGCCCAGGCTTTTCGTTTAAACTGAAGCTGGGCATCAAAACTGCCGTCGGGATGACTGCCTTCCACGGTCCAGCCGTCCATGACAATATCCAGGTGCCGGGGCTTTAAAGGAAAGAAAAGCTGGAAACCGCTCTGCTGTCGTATCGGGCCGCCAAGGTTTAACTTGTGGCGGCCTTTGGGAACCATCACCCAGAATTTTCCCTCTTTTTTGAAAATACCGGCAGCGGTCCGGCCGTCCACGGTTACCTGTGACGGCAGCCACTGGCCGGCAGCGCCGGGAAGGGGAATTGCCGTGTCAATGGCGGCATGAGCCGTCACGGTGACCTTCATCACATCATTTTTTAAATCAATGGATGCCAAGGGCAAATTTGCACAGTCGTTGAAACATTTATCTGTTTCGAGCAGCCGTTTTTCTAATTCTTCCAGCATGCCCTTTGGCGGAAATTCCGATGCATGGGACAATACCGGCGTAAGGCACAAAACAAGTGCGGACAAAACGGGAAGCACCTGTCTGATACCCGTTGCACCGGCCTTTTTAATGCCGCCTTTGCCAATACCGAGCATCCCCGCACCTAAAAGCACCACAAGGGCGACCCGCAAAAAGGCCAGAACCAGGTTGGCGTTTGGTCCGATCAGAAAAAAACCGATGGACTGGTCTTTGCTCACAGGACCGGACCAGGAAAAACGGATGGTTTTATAGGCCGGCCACAAAGGCATACCCGGGCCTGTCTGGGTCCGGGCTTTGGGGTCATATTGCATAACCTGGGCGGATTTGCCGGATGATCCCGGTGCGCTGGACGTGTACAAGCTTTCCAAGCGAATTTGCTTTGTTGGGGCCGGGGCCTGCTGTTCCCTCTTTGCCACGGCCGGGGTCCGGACCCTATCCGCCGTCTCCATCACCTGATCCCGGGATTCTGACCGGATTACGGTATTTGAAGTGTCGGTCCATGTCCTGGCCAATTCCGGGTATATGCCGATGCGAAGGGTCTGGATAGCAAAGGGAATCACAATGGCGGCAAAACAGATCAGCGCCACACCCTGGCAAAGCTTGACAAAGGCGCGCATCCTGCCTTCGGGAAGATGCGCGAGTAAAGTAAACCCCACCAGGAGCACCAGCCAGATATACTTGGGCGCCTGGTATTCATGGAAGGTCAGCACCAGGGTGACGAAGGCCAGAACGGCTAACGGTTTTGAGTAGACCCGGGACAGGGCAATGGTAAAAATCAGGAGCACAAAAAAATCCAACAGGGTCCATTTACCCACCCAGGTGCCGGGGATGCGATCCACACCCCGGGCATTAATCAGGGTCCAGCCCGCAGGCAGGTTAAGCGTGCCTTTTACGTCGTTGAAATCATGGTCCCAGCCCGTTGCCGGAACATGTGAAATCCCTTTTTCAAAGGTGGCATCCGCCACAATATTTATCCTGCCGTTTCGCAATTCAATACCGGCCTTGTCGCTATCTTCCCTTTGGGTGATCAACTGCTCTTGACCATCCACAAGGACCTGACCCGGATGGATATCCGGATTCAGTTCCAGGCGCCAGTTGGTATTCTTTTTGCCCGTGATTTTATCCTGGATAAAATAACCTGCCCCGTCAAAGCGCAGCCACAAGGTCCGATTCAAGGAAAGCTGGTCCGGGGCGGGTTCCGGATCTCCCCGTTTGATCTGTTTAAAGACCAGTGTGCCGGCAGGCGCCATCAGGTACGCCGGAAATGATTGCCATCCGGCCGGCATAGCCGTCTGTTTGGGGTCAATGGATTGTGCCCCTGAAATCTGCACCCGTCTCAGGTCGGTTCTGGCACTGAAGGACCAGATCTCCTTATCCGGCCAGAATGCCTGGTCCGGACGAATGAACCGGACGATCTCCAAAGGTCCTGTATGACGCAGATTAAGTTCAAGTTTATAGCGTCCGGGCCGGACCTGAATGGTAATCCGACCGTCGGATTCCAGGCGGGCGGGCAGCGGGCTGTCAAAGGATACCGGTATGAACGTATCGCTTTGAAATACCGGTCCCAGCACCATTTGCCGGGCCTGGCCCGACACTTCCAGGGTAAGATCAATTGACATCCGGGCCGGAATGTCATCCTCGATCAGCCGAAAGCATTCAATTTTTAACCGGTCTTCCACCCGTTTTTCACGCGTCCGGTGTTTCAGCCACAACCGGCCCTTGTTGTCCAGGTCCGGAAACGTTACGATCTGATTATTTACGCTTAAGCTTACCAGGCCGGTTGATGCCGGGATGTTTAAATTTTCGGGCATGGTTCGCCAATGAAATTTTCCGCTGATGGTATGACGGCCCGGGGAAAGCATCAGGCCCGGGGTATCATCCCGGTCTAGAACCACGGCAGGCCTGCCGTCAACAAGCACCTGCATGGGCCAATTTCGGCCGGTACCCGGCAAATCGACCCGGGTCTGGACATACACCTGCCATGACTGTTCAAATGTGCCTCCGCTGTCTGTCAGATTCAGGCTCAGCTGCCCCGGCCAGGCGCAAAGGACCTGCCCGGCATTGTTGTAAAGGGGAATGCATGACAACTGCGTTTCTTTTCCGTGCAGCACCCATTCTTTCCAGGGCGCAAGGGCATCGGGAACATAAACAGAGGCCCTTGCATGGGCCTGGCCATATGCTGCCAGAAAAATGGCGTAAGCCACGAGCAATATACAAATAGCGCCGAGATTTCGCTGAATAGTCATGTCAATGTCCTTTTTGAAAAGAATCTGATAACTTTTAAGTTTGAACATAAATAAATACGGTCCGGGCCGTATTCAATATAAATTGCGCCATAGTTTAATAAGAATATGGATAAAAATCAATGCGGGCTTTAGGAACGGATTTTAAATAACTTGCCCATTTTGATATATCCGGGAGCGCAGGCGTCCCGCCTGCAGTAAAATGCAGGCGGGACGCCTGCGCTTCCAGGTCAAGTTATTTCGGTCTCATTCCTTAATTGGCGTTGGAAGTATCCATTTTTCCGCCACCCATGACCTTGTAAAGGTTAATCAGGTTGCTTAAGTAGGCCTGTTTCAGCGCAATGGCGACCTGCTCAGCACTGAAAAGCGCCCGCTGGGAATCCAGAACCGCGAGAAAATCATCTATGCCGTTGTCATACCTGGCCTTGGACAAATTATACGCGTCACGGGTGGCAGATACCAATGCATTCTGGGCATCCAGCTGATCTTTGTAATGTTTGCGTGCCACCAACTGGTCTGCCACCTCCCGGAACGCTGTCTGAATGGCGCCTTCATACCGAGCCGCCGCAATTTTTTCGCCAACGGTGGCGACATCCAGATTGGCTTTGAGGCCTTCCCGATTAAAGATGGGAATGGTGAGATTGGGCGAAAAGCCCCATGAAAGGCTTCTGGACGGATCAAACAGATAGGAAAGACTCTCGCCGGCAAACCCGAGGGAGCCGGTCAGGCTGATGGTGGGATACATGGCTGCCCGGGCCGCACCAATGTCTGCATTGGCCGCCTTTAATTGATGCTCGGCGGCCTGAATATCCGGCCGGGCCAGAAGAATCCGGGAGGGAAGCCCTGCCGGCAGATGGGTCAAAAACCCGATATCGTCAATTGTTTCAAAGGAAGTGGCAGATGGGGTCTCAGGCGCCTTGATGAGATCATACACCCCGGGACCGGCAAGGTATACCAGGGCGTTTTCCGCTTGGGCGGCCAGTCGCTTGTACTGGTAAATGGCGGCTTTGGCCCGTTCTGTGGATGTGGCCGCCTGGGCCAGGGCAAGCTGGTCTGTGGAGCCTGCATCATACTGGGTTTTAATCACATCATATGTGGCTTTCTGGGCTTTGTATGTCTCCTGGGCAAGGTGCTGCAGCTTTCTTCGGGCCAGCAGGTTGACATAGGCGTCTGCGGTCTGGGCCACTAAGGCAATGCGGGTGCTTGATGCAGATTCCCGGGTGGCAAGATACGTTTCAAGGGCGCTTTGGCTCAGGCTTTTAACCCGGCCGAAGAAATCAAATTCATAAGCCGTGATGCCCAGCCCCACACTCATGGATGTATCTGTGGTATATGCCTTCCCCGAATCGCTGCTGTCTTCCGGAATTCCCTGACGGCTGAGACCGGCGCTACCTGCAATTACAGGCAGCTCATCGGACTTTTTGATCCGGTAGGCCGCCTTTGCCTGCTCAATATTGAGCAAAGCCACCTTCAGATCCCGGTTGTTTTCCAGAGCCATGGCAATGATCTGCTGCAGGATCCGGGATGTAAAATAATCCTGGAAGGCAATATCGGCGGCGGTCTGTCCGGAACCGTCTTCGGATGCCGGCAATTGGTCCGGCCAGGTGTCGGCCACGGGCATTGCCGGCTGCTTGTATTCGGGAACAAATGAACAGCCGGCAGTGAAAAGCACCAGGCCGGCAACGGCTGCCGTAATAATTTTAATTGACATAAATTATTCTCCTTGACCGCTTTCGGCCTGTTTTTTCTTTTCACTGCCCCTTTCAATGAGGATAAAAAAGAGGGGAACAAAAATAATCGCCAGAGATGTGGCGGCGACCATACCACCGATAACGCCGATTCCGATGGCATTCTGGCTGGCAGACCCGGCCCCGTCGTTAATGGCCAGCGGCGTCACACCCAGGATAAACGCAAAGGAAGTCATCAAAATCGGGCGAAGCCTCAATTCGGCCGCGGACAGGGCGGATTGAATCAGGCCCACCCCGCCCTCGTAAAGGGTTTTGGCAAACTCCACGATGAGAATGGCGTTTTTGGCGGCAAGGCCCACCGTGGTGAGCAACGCAATCTGAAAGTAGACGTCATTGTTTAAACCGGCCCATTTCGTGGCAACCACGGAACCGATAATCCCTAACGGTACGATCAGCAAAACAGAGAACGGGATGGACCAGCTTTCATACAGCGCGGCCAGGCACAAGAACACGAACAGCAGTGACACCGAGTACAGCAGACCGGTCTGGGAACCGGCCATACGTTCTTCATAGGATAAACCGGTCCACTCCAGGACAATACCCCGGGGAAGTTTTTCGGCCAGGTCTTCGATAATGGCCATGGCCTCGCCGGAGCTGACACCCGGAGCCGGAGCACCCAGGATTTCCACAGACGAGGTGCCGTTATACCGCTCCAATTTGGGCGAACCGTAGGACCATTCACCATAGGAAAAGGAGGAGAAGGGAACCATCTTACCCTGATTATTGCGTACATGCCACCGGTCAATATCTTCGGGCAGCATCCTGGAAGGGGCATCCCCCTGGATGTACACTTTTTTCAAACGGGCCAGGTCCATGAAGTCATTGACATAGGAGGAGCCCCAGGCGGTTTGCAGAACACCTGTGATGTTTGCCGTGGTAACCCCTAAAGCTTCGGCCTTTTCATAATCAATATGCAATGTGTACTGGGGCACATCAGACAAACCGTTGGGGCGGACACCCACAAGTTTGGGGTTCTGGGCGGCCATGCCCAGCATTTGGTTTCTGGCATCCATCAGGGCGGTATGGCCCAACCCGCCTCTATCCACCAACATGAAGTCAAAGCCTGTGGCATTGCCCATCTCCCGGATGGCAGGGGGAATGAAGGCATATATGGATGCATCCTTGACGCTGTAAAGGTTGCGCATGGCCCGGCCGGCAATGGCTGCGGACTTCTGGTCCGGACGATGGCGTTCTTCCCAGTCCCGGAGATTTAAAAACCCCATGGCCATATTCTGGCCTCTGCCGGCAAAGCTGAAGCCCACAACGGTAAACAGGCTTTCGACGTTTTCCGATTCCGTGTTCAGATAATAGTCTTCCGCTTTTTCCACGGATTGCTGGGTTCGTTCCATGGTGGCACCGGGAGGCGCGGAAAGGATGGTCATCATCATGCCTTGGTCCTCGTCGGGCAGAAATCCTGTGGGAATTGCCTTGAAAACATACACCAGGGCCCCAAGGATCAATACATAAATGACAAGGAATCGAAAAATCCGGGTGGCGGCATATTTGACACTGTTTGTGTATGTGGCTTTGGTTAGATCAAAGCCTTTGTTAAACCAGCCGAAAAAACCTTTTTTCTTGTCGCGGTGTCCCTTTTCCACAGGTTTGAGCATGGTGGAACAAAGGGCCGGGGTCAGGACCAGGGCCACCAGAACGGAAAGCCCCATGGCGGATACCAGGGTCAGGGAAAACTGCCGGTAGATGGCGCCGGTGGAGCCGGAGAAAAAGGCCATGGGGATAAAAACCGCAGAAAGTACCATGGCAATACCCACAAGGGCACCTGTAATCTGATCCATGGACTGCCGGGTGGCTTCCTTGGGCGGCAGGCCTGTTTCGGACATGACACGTTCCACGTTTTCCACGACAACAATGGCGTCATCCACCAAAAGGCCGATGGCCAGAACCATGGCAAACATAGACAGGGTGTTGATGCTGAATCCAAAGGCCGACAATATCCCGAAGGTGCCCAGAAGCACCACCGGCACCGCAATCGAGGGAATCAGTGTTGCCCGAAAATTCTGCAAAAACAAATACATGACTAAAAATACAAGGATAATGGCCTCGATCAGGGTTTTGACCACCTCCTGAATGGAAAGGCGGACAAACGGGGTGGTATCATAGGGATATGCGATGTCAAGCCCTTCGGGCATAAATACGGACAACTCTTTTACCTTGTCCTTGATTCGTTGGGCCGTGTCCAGGGCATTGGCGCCTGTGGCAAGGTTAATGGCCATGGCACAGGCGGGTTTGCCGTTGTAACGGGTCGTAAATCCGTATGATTCCGATCCCAGTTCCACCCGGGCCACATCCCTTACGCGGATCTGGGCACCGTCGGTATTCACCTTGACCAGTATATTTTCAAAATCTTCCACGGTTTTCAGCTTGGTCTGGGCCGTAACCACGGCATTAAGCTGCTGCCCGTCAACGGCAGGTGCCCCGCCGAGCTGGCCCGAAGAAATATCCGCGTTGCGTGCCCGGATGGCGGTCGTGACATCCGAGGGCATAAGATTAAAGGCATTGAGCTTTTCAGGGTTCAGCCAAATTCGCATGGCATGCTGGGATCCGAACACCGTCACATCCCCGACACCCTGTACACGGGAAACCGGGTCCGCCATGTTGGATTTGAGGTAATCGGCGATATCATCATCGCTCATGCGGCCGTCTTCGGAATACATGCCCACAACCAAAAGAAAACTCTTGGTGGCTTTCTGGACACTTATTCCCTGCTGCCGGACCTCTTCGGGCAGAAGGCTTTCCACCTTGGATATTTTGTTCTGCACCTGGACCTGGGCAATGTCCGGATCCGCTTCCGGTTCAAAAGTGAGCTCTATTTCAAGCTGACCTGACGAGTCACTGGAGGAGGAAAAGTATCTTAAATAATCAATGCCGGTCAGGGCCTGTTCTATGACCTGGGTGACACTGTCCTCAAGGACCTGGGCCGACGCACCAGGATAATAGGTTTCGATGGATATGCTGGGCGGGGCAATCCTCGGGTATTGTTCCACCGGAAGCGTTATAACGGCAAAGACGCCGGCCAGCATGATGACGATGGCGATAACCCATGCAAAGATGGGGCGGTTTATAAAAAAACGAGACATGTTTTTATCCTAATATCAGGAGTTGGCGGAAACGTTGAATTCCACAGTTGTAACCTTGGCCTGGTTGCTGATTTTCTGCAGGCCCGCCACCACCACCCGGTCGCCGGGGGCAAGACCGGAAGAGACCAACCACTGGTCTTTGATCGCCTGAAGCACTGTGATGTTCCGGTGTTTTACGATATTTTCCTTGTCCACAACCCATACAAAAACAGATCCGTCTGCATTGCGGACCACGGACTGCTGGGGCACCACAATGGCTTTTTCCCGGCGGGACTGTTCCACCCGGGCCCGGACAAAAAGTCCCGGCAGAAGGTCGTTGTCCGGATTCGGAAACAGCACGCGAAGCTGAACCATGCCGGTACTCTGGTCCACCGTGGCATCGGAGAACAACAGTTTTCCTTCAAGGTCATAGGGAGTGCCGTCTTTACCAATAAACAGTCTGACCATGGAATGTTCTTCGGGGTTTGTCAGCCCTTTTTTCAAGGCCAGCAACTCTTCGCTGGACTGGTTCACGTCCACATAAATTTGATCCAGGTTCTGGACCACGGCAAGGGCGGTGATCTGGTTGGCCGTAACCAGAGCGCCTTCGGTCACCGATGACTTGCCGATGCGCCCGGATATGGGTGAAAACACCTTGGTATAATCCAAATTGATTTTTGCGGCGGCCAGATTTGCCTTGGCAACCGCCACATCGGCCTTGGCCTGGGCCAGAGCGGCCACGGTATCGTCATACACCTGGCGGCTGACACCGCCCATTTCCACCAGGCGGCTGTAGCGGGCAAGCTTGGGCTCCACAGCCTTGACATCCGCTTGGGCACGAACCAGACTTGCTGCCGCGGATTCATATGCGGCCTTGTAAGTGGAAGGATCAATCTGATAAAGTTGCTGACCTTTTTTAACGATACTGCCCTGGGTAAACATCCTTTTCAGGATGATACCCGTCACCTGGGGACGAATTTCAGCCACCTGGTATGCAGACGTTCTGCCGGCCAGATCTTTGGTGAACACCACCTCTTGGGGCTTGACCGTATAAACGGCAACCTCAACCGGCGGACCGGCCTGGGCAGACGGGGCATCTGCCTGTTGGGTCGGCACCGGGGTCTGGCTTTTTTGTGTTCCAGCCCAGGGCGGGGCAAGCAAGCCTGAAGAATACAAGTATCCGCCACCAATGATCACGGCCGTAACAAAACCAAGCAAAAAATGCTTCATAACGATCTCTCCTGTTCCTTAAGTATACATTTGTCCAGAAAACGGACTATTTCCTGTTTAAGTTTCTCCAAATCCCGCAGGGGGGCTTCCCGGTATGTCAGGGACTCCAATGGCCCCACCACCGTACCGAAAATCATGGCTGCCATCACATAGGGATCCACATCCTTGAACCGGCCTAAGCGCATGCCCTCCCGGCAAACATTGACCAGAGGGATGATGACGGCTTCCATGCGCTCTGTGACGGCATCGGCTGCCGAACGCTGGCTCTGGATAAATTTAAAATAAAGAGGATATTCCTTCTCAAAATTAAAGACATTACCTACAAATGCGTATATTTTTTCCATGGGCGGAATGTTTTTTTCAAATATTTTGCATAATCCCTGTTTAATGGGAATAATCACAGCCTCATGGACCGTGTTCAGCATATCTGTTTTGTTTTTAAAATAGTTGTACAACGTTCCTTTGGACACACCGCATTCGGCCGCCACTTTATCCATGGTAATGGGTGCTTCTTCCTGGATCATTACCAGCACTGTTTTTACCACCTGATCCTTGAGCAGACGGTTCATCAACTCTTTTCTTTTGGTAGGCAAATTCATTAATTTTTCCTTATATTATCCCCGGAATTATTCCTGTGGGAAAAATAAAATCATTTTCTGACTATGGCGTTTAAAAAATGACTCCATAGTCAGAAAATGACTTTCGCGTACAATAAAAGTGGAGACCGTTTCTGTCAAGGGCGTTTTTTTTAACAAGTTCTTAATTCTTGACAAAATAAAAGGTGCTATCATACTATCAATGCCATTATTTATAAGGTTCTTTCTAACTTTTTTTTGTTATGGCAGATCCGTAAAAGATTGATTTATAAGGAATGATTCGCATGAACAGGAAAAGAAATTTAGTTTTAGCGACAGCCTGTATTCTATTGCTCGTGACTGCAGGATGTGTGTCTTCAATGTCGACCGGTGACAGTGGCGCAAAAACAACCGCGACAGGTGCTGCCGGCGGGTCAACCGCGCAGAATGCAAACCAGGGGCTTGAGCGTTGCACTGCTTCTTTGGGCACGTTGGCCATTTACGAAGACAGAACGGAACCCTGGTATCACTATTTGACAAGGGATCTGCGTTTGCCGTCCACCGTGCCCGTGCTTCGTCTTCTTGCCCAGCAGTCCAATTGTTTTGTTGTGGTTGAACGCGGCAAGGCCATGAACCAGATGATGGAGGAACGTGCGTTGATGCAGTCCGGTGAAATGCGCAGTGGTTCCAATTTTGGAAAGGGACAGATGGTGGCTGCAGACTATACCATGACACCGAGTATCACCTTCAGTGCCGATGACACCAGTGGCGGCGGCGCTCTTCTGGGTGGGCTTTTCGGGTCGGTGGCCGGCGCCGTAGCCGGTGGATTCAAAACCAGCGATGCCAGCACCATGCTGACGCTGATTGAGAACCGTTCCGGGGTTCAGCTGGCTGCAGCAGAAGGCAGTGCCAGAAATACGGATTTCTCGCTTTTGGGCGGCATGTTTGGACATGGTGCCGGGGGCGCGGCAGGGGCCTATGGCAAAACGCCCGAGGGTAAGGTGATTGTGGCTGCATTCACAGACTCTATGAACAATATGATCAGAGCCGTAAAATCTTATAAAGCGCAATCCGTGGCCGGCGGGCTTGGCACAGGCGGAACCATGGCTGTGCAGGGGGGCGCTGCGGCAATGGCGTCATCCAATGTTCTTCAAGGTGTCATGACCCAAAGAAATTACAACTCTACCTCCAGGATTTATGATTATGTTATTATCACCAAGGACCGTTCCCGGACATTTACATTCAGCAGTCCCAGAAAAATCCCCTTCAAAAACGATCTTGTTCAGTTTTATGCGCCAGGCGGGCAGGTTGATGTAAATTCACTCAAATTGCTTGAACGAAAGTATATGCAAAAGTATTGGCAGTAATTTTTTGAACTGATAAGCGTAAGCGTACATTCCGGCAGGTCATATCTGCCGGATGTACGCTTTTTTCTGCGAGCGCTACTGGTCTAATGCAGCCTCATGGGCAAGCAAATCCGCCGCCTCTTTCACATTCATCCCTTCATGTATCAAGCCATAGACCGCTGACAATAATGCCGTGGGGTGGGGACTTTGCCACACGTTTCGTCCCATGACAATGCCTTGGGCACCGCCCTGGAGCGCACCATATATCATATTCAGCGTGTCAAGATCCGTTTCACATTTGGGCCCACCGGCAATCATGACCGGCACAGGGCATCCCGCCACGACTTTCTCAAAATCGGTTTCCGTATAATAGGTCTTGATGATATCCGCCCCATGCTCCGCACCGACTCTTGCACCAAGGGCAATGAATTTGGGATCTTTCTTCTTATCTTCATTGGTTTTTCCCAGACCAATAACCCCTAAAAGCGGCATATCCCATTTCCGGCATTCTGTTGCCATGCCGGCCATACTGATCAGGGTTTCATGTTCATATATTGATCCGACAAACGCTGTGGTTGCCATGGCATCCACGCCAAGCCGCAAGGCCTCTTCGGCATCTGCGGTTTGACCCTCCCGGGTCAATTCCGGCCCGGCAATGGTCGCCCCGCCGCTGGCGCGAAGGATAACCCCCGGATCACCTGCCGGGTCAAACGCATGGGTATATATGCCTTTGGTCATAAGCCAGCAATCAACCTTGTCAGTAGCGTCCAGTGTTCGAATCGTTTCGGCAATATCCACAATACCGGTCATGGCACCAAGCGCCATGCCGTGATCAACCGCAAGGACTAAAGAACGTCCCGTTTTTTTATTAAGAATTTTTCTCAGTCGTCTTTCTTTTCCGTTCATAAGATGACATTCCTGTTTTTGGGTTTGATTCTATTGTAGGCCATTTTTCGTAGGGGCAATCCCTCTGTGGTTGCCCTCGTGAGGGCAGGCACGGTGGCCTGCCCCTACAGCGGCCGACGTTAGACCCAATCCCCTGTTTTTTATATTAAAATTCAACAATCCCACGAATCATTTGCTGGTTTTTGGCACGCTCTACTGCCTCTAAAAACGTATCAAGGGTAAACCGGTCCGTGACAAGGTCATCGACGGTGATTTCATTGTTGATGATAAGCTCAAGGCTCTTTTCGAAATCTTTGGGTGATGCCGCAAAGGTCCCGGTTAAATTGATTTCGCAGTAGTGAAGCCATCTTGGATCGACCGATATTTTATGGCCTGCCGGCGGCCCGCCAAAAATATTAAATGTCCCGCCTTTTCTGGTAAGCTGTAAATTTTCCTCTATAACCGCTGGGATCCCCAGGGATGCAATAACGGCCTGTGCGCCATGGTTGTCGGTCAGCTTTTTTATTTCTTCAATGTGATTTACCTTCGTTGGATTGATGCAATGGTCTGCGCCCATATCTTCAGCAATGGCCAACCGATCGTCCAATAAATCAACAACAATAACAACCGCACCCATCCACTTGGCCAGTTTCAGGTGCATTAGCCCCATAGGGCCGGCGCCCAGAATCAAAACAACCTGGCCCGATTTTACCTTACAGGTCGACAGGGACGCCATGGCGCATGATAACGGTTCTGATAAAACAGCCTTATCAAACGGCACCTCATCCGGAATTTTTACGACCCCGCCAATGTTCACAATCTCTTTAGGAAGGCGCACGTATTCGGCAAACCCACCTTCAATACCGTGGGCCAACCCAAATTCGTGTTCACATAAATTATGCCGACCCTGGCGGCAGTAATAACAATCCCCGCAAACGGCAATGGGATAAACCGCCACCCGGTCACCGGGTTGATAGGCCGTAACGCCCTCCCCTATTTCAAAGACCTCCCCCACCACTTCATGCCCCAAAATGGTGGGCAAGTCTTTGGGAAGTCCTTGGCCCAGCAAGGTCTTAATGTCGGTGGCACAAATGCCTGATACTTTTGTTTTGACAATAATTTCTCCGGCATTTGCCGTTGGTGTCGGATATTCTTCTATACGAATATCATTTTTTCCATAAACAACTGCTGCTTTCACTAATGTTTTCTCCTATTTTAAACCCTTCCCGCGAATGGTTGTCATAAGTGACCTTAGCTTTGCCGCATCTTTCTTTCCGCGGGTCGCTTCCACGCCGGAGCATAAATCAATCCCGTAAGGGTTGATTTTATCAATGGCCTCTCCTACATTGTCGGGATTAATCCCGCCGGCCAGCCAAATGGGCACCGTACCCCGCATCGAATCCATCAATTCCTTAACGATGTCCCAATCCGAAGTGACGCCTGTACCGCCAAATTTCATTTCTCCTTTAGACAAGGCGGCGGTATCGAAAAGAAGGGCGTCAACACCCGCTGTCACAGAGGTTTGAACCGTTTTTTGAAAAATTTCTACATCCACCGCTTCACCCGCTTGGGGCAAATGGACCGACTGCCAGACTTCAACACTCGGATAGGTATTTTTCAAATATGTGACAAAGGACGCTTCCGCCAAACTTAAAAATTGTACGGCAAATGGCTTCAGTTGTTGAATGAGCGTTTCAACACGCGTAGATGCCATATTGTAAACCAAAGCCACCGGCGGAAGGGGGGGAGATGAAAAGAGAGGTTTAGCCGCTTCAATGGTCAAAGACCTCGGGGAAAAATCGACCTCCACCACCACGCCAAAAAAATCAGCCCCTTCACGGGCCGCCATTTCAGCATCTTCCACATTGGTGGTGCCGCAAATTTTCGCTTTATAACCGCTTGTCATAAGACTTTATCCTTGAAGCCAAGTGTCATTTATAAAGGTTCTTTCAACACCGTTTTCCGTGATCGTGCCGCCCGTATTGTCAACTTCGGTTTCTATGATGCGTGTGTCTGAAATATTTTTTGATTTAAGATATTTCAGCGCCCGATCATATGCATTCTGATCTCGGGTCAATGCAAAAATCGTGGGTCCCACGGAACTCATGCCGGCAACCTCAATCCCCATTCCTCGAAAGGCATTAATATAGCTGTATATGGGCGTCCCAAAAGCACCGTGTTGTTCGCATTCGGCCCGTTTGGATCCCATATGCGTCAGTTCAAAAAGGGCATCGCCCATCTTTTTAAGATCATTTCGAATCATTGCGGGTATCATATCCATCAGGACGATTTGTGCCTTGGCACCAACCTGAAGCGTATCAAGGGTTCTTGCCCGCCGCATTAAAAGCTCGACTTCGGATTCAGCAGCGGTTTCCTTACCTTGGAATTCGTCCGTCAAGGTATCCACCTCCGGGATGAACATCAGCACCTTGGTATCCGGCAATGCCACACGCTGAACCAGCACCAGGTCATCACTGGCAACCACCCAGCCACCGTTGATACTCACCATGGCACCGATACCGGTTTCAAAGGCCGGAAGCAGATATTGTTCATTCACAGGGCTCTCCTCACAGGCGTGAAATCCCATAATCCGCCTCAGTTCCCACCCATAAAAGGGTCTGCCTAAGACTTCATTCATACCGATACACACGGCACACATGGAACCGATGGAAGAGCCAAGCCCCACATGGCGGCGCTTATGGTCTTGAAGTTCTATTTCAAACCCACCGTCATACCCCAATAACTTTTTAAAAATATGTCCGTAATGCGCCATGATCAGTTGGCGTTCGCCTGTGGTGCGAATAACCGGCTCGGGAATCGACTTCACCTTTGCATAGAAATAGACGCCGATACTCACCCCAAGGCCACCGCCACCGGGGCGGTTCAAATTGAACCGGTTCATATCAAACACGTTAAGATGAAGCCTTGCCGGCACCTTGACTTCTACTTCCCTGCTTCCAACATCGCCAACCTGTCGTGGTTCAAGGGCCATCTTCTCATAGGAGTGGATAAAATTTTGGTCCCCCGGCTCAAACTCCTCCAACACCGTGGTTACTTTATCAAATCGGCCGCCTACAATGTCAATTTCCACCTTCTGTTTCTGTTGCGCTGAAGTCTGACTGTCCATTCGGTTCCCCTTTGCTTGAAAATCGTTAATTAGGCTGTCAAAATATAGGCTGTTAAAATAGGCGGATAGCATACTTAAATAGACAAACCTCGTCAAGATACCCCATTACCGCCCAAGGCAATGGATATTACTTGCACAATGGCGACGATTCCAAATTGCGTACACGAACTATAACCGTTTTTTTTAAACAGAAAAGCCCACATTGTTCAATTTCCTATTGGCTCAATCCCCAATGATCATGAACAGGTGATCAGAATTTAGTTGACGATCGTAACTTTTACCAGAGGGAGGTTTAATCAATTCAATTGAATACACCGAATGGTGTTTTACACATAGAAATGAACGCGTTTAAATCAGAACCAATGGCACAGTGAGAAGATCAAGCAGAAAATATAAGACGATGGTTGATAGTTGTACCTACTTTATTTTTTTGGGTAATAATTTTATTGACCAATCAACTATCAGCAGATTGTGATTCGACAATATACGCTGATGATATATTTGAACTCACTGTAACCAACGAGACACAACGTCATGGAAAAATAGTCGCAGGTCATATAGTGAAGATCTCTTTTTCTTAGATGAAAATTTATGTTTGATAAGGGAAATAAAAATTCCAAAAGTATCAATAATTGCTATATCTGCCCTAACTGGGAACTTGGGCTTTAACAGGTTGGGAGTGAAGCGCCTGAAAAATTGAGAATTCAGAATCTGCTTTTCTAAGATTATAACCAACTGGTAATCTTCGAGTAAGGTCCAGGCCATTTGTGGCTGATAGAAAGAATCTATCCATTGAAGGATGCAAACAACAGCCCTTCAATTTAACATCATTTTTTTCTCTCCCCCTTTGTAACCGGGCTATTCACATGGTGAAGGCCCGGTTTCTTTTGTTCAGGTGCAAGCATGGAAATTGATTTCTCACGTCCGGGGGATAGTATTCCAGAAAAAGGGCCTCGCCGTTCTCGTCATGCCCCACAACCGCGTTAGATCCCGGCATTATTCTGCCCAACATCGTTATCTTGCCTTTGTGCATGCAGGCACTTATCCAGTACGGGGTCATGTGCCCGTCGATGTAGCACAGCGATCCGTGCCGATTATGCGTCAACGCAGGTAAAAGTGTCTCGGCTGCATCAATGCGCTCCATCTGCCCGAGAAACTGGTTGAGCGTTGAGCTTTGATAGCCTCGACCGATTATTGTTTTAAGTGCGTGAGGCTTAACGTCGTATTCCGTCAATTTGCCGATGCCAAAAAGCGGGGCATAGAGAAGAGATTTCTTAACCGATTGACGTGTCGAACGGTGAGATCGAAATTTTTATCCTCTTGAACGTATTTTTCGATCACTATGCGGGTGGTACATTCGGGATTTTTTTCTATGATTTGGTAGAGGCCCATTTGCTGAACAGATGAAATCTTCAGGCCTTCACGGAAAAATTCCTGGGCGGGTTCTGTTATTTCAGCGCATTGTTTAGAGTGCAATTCAAAGCTTCCTTGTCTGCGTTAGCGATATTATTCTGGAAGCTTACTGTTGCACTGTTTCAATTAAATGTCTAATTTTTTCTTATATCTTTTCAGTGTATTAGCCTCAAAACGAGATTAGGGTGTAAGGTCCCTGGTCATAGAATTTTTCCTTCTTGTTATATTTTATATTATCATCTTTCGATTCAAACCATGTCAATGAAAATGCAAATTCCGGTAGAAAATAACACAGGAATATATTTCAAGCGATTGATCACCTTTTCATATTTTGCTATTCTTTGCTTGGCAAAAAAAAATTCCTATCTACTCTACCAAGGGAGGAAATCAATATGGATTTCACGATCCCGGCTGAATTCACCAGGAATACCGAAAAATTTGATGCGTTTATCAAAAAGGATATCCTACCGTACTTGCCCACCTGGAGCCATCAGAAAGAATTACCCCGAACATTTTTCCACAATATGGGAAGTCAGGGCTGGTTTGGTCTAACGTTTAAAAACGGCTGTCTCAAGCGGGAATCTGCCCTGAAAGAGTCGCTAATTACCGAAAAACTGGCCCGGATATCGCCGGGTACCGCCATTGGGGCCCTTGCACACGTCGATTTAGGTCTTCTCTGTCTGTTTCTGTTCGGTTCTCCGGCTCACCAGCGCAAGCTTGGGAAAGCAGCCGTTGAAGGTAAGACGGTGATGTGTCTGGGAAACACTGAAAATATCGCCGGCAGCGATGTTGCCGGTATCAGTATGCAGGCCGTAAAGACGGAAGGCGGTTGGGTTCTCAACGGGACCAAAGCTTACGTCACCAATGGTTGGGTGGCCGATTGGGGCGTTATTACAGCAGTTTCAGATCCGGATGCCGACAAAAAAAAGCGGTTGTCCATGTATCTGGTCGATTTAAATGATATCGCCATCCGGCGGAAAAAATTGAATAAACAGGTGTGGATACCGTCGGATCTGACACGCCTGAGTTTCAGCGACGTTTTTGTGCCGGATGATCACCTCCTGGGAAAACGCGGTCGCGGCCTGCCCCAGGTCCTTGAAATCTTTACCAACAGCCGGGTATCCATCGCCGCCCTCACCCTCGGCACGGCCACCGGAGCGTTTGATTTGGCGGTTAAACACATGCAGAAGCGTAAAATTTTCGGCAAACACTTAGTGGATTTTCAGGCAAAAGCGTTTGAAACATCCAACTTTTATGCCAAATTGGAATCAGCCCGCCTGATGCTCCACAAAGCCTGCTGGCTGGTGGATCAAGGCAAAGATTTTCAACAGGCAAGTTCCCTCGCCAAATACCTGAGTGTCGAGGTCGCCCGGGAGGTCACTCTATGGGCGGCCGATATTTTTGGGGCGGCATCGGTTATCCGCGAGCATCCGATCCATAAATATCCCATGGATGTCTGGGGGGCTTCCCTGGGAGAAGGCACCCAGGATGTTCAGAAATTAATTATATTCCGGCAGCTTATGAAAAAATTCAAACACCAACCGCCTGTATAGCAGGAGGTATGATGAAAATAGATATGCAAGCTCAAATCATCTATGCAAAAAAGATTTCTTTTCAGGAAGAGAATAAACTATCACCACAAATTATGAAAAATTGTTTTCATACTGCTATAGAAATCAATAACATCTTGGATACAGAAAATAAGCGCGTAGCATATTTTTTTATTGATCCCCTCCTTGACTCATTTGAAGCAGCCAACCGTTTTTATTTCGGAATCCTGGAGTGCAAGACCATAAGAAAGATCAACACTTATAAAACAGGAGCAGGTCCGATCCAAGCTATGACGGATGCGGGTGAATTAATTAAAAATGACCTATATGACGCAATTTTTATCTTCGGTCATGAGCCTCTGCTATCTGATACGCGGAACTATGGCAGGGAAACAATAAAAAAAGCAATGGAGATATTTGAAGATGTCGGCCTTATCGAATGCTATGATCTTCTTGCCCGTCAGCTTTGCAGGGAAACAGACATTTCAAATGATGAATTCCGTGAATTAACCGATAACCTTTTTAACAATTACTCCCGTACCTTTCGAAATAAATTAGGAACACCGCTTGATTCCTCACGGGGAAAAATCCTGCATGACCTGGGAACAGATCTCTTTTGCCTGACCGATTGCGCAAATCCGAATATCGATTTTGCCGGAGGGCTTATTGTTGCCAATAATCGTACCGCTGATCAACTAAAAATCCCTAAAGATAGACGGGTTCAAGTATCGGGTTCAACATATTCTATCGTAGAGGGATCTCCAAAATCAATTGACAGTATCACCGGTAAAAACAACAACCTGTTCCCTCACCTTAAAGACGCATTTCTACGAGCCCAGGCAGATTCCCAAATAGACATAATCCGGGAATTTCAAAATAAAAACCTCTTGCTGGAAGCCTATACCTGCTACCCTCCCATACCAATTGCGTTATTATTGGCAACTGGTTTTGTAAACAACATCAATAAAATCAGTGAGTTTCTTAAACACCACGAGATCACGGTTACCGGAGGAATGAACATAGCCAGAGCTCCGTGGAATAATCCGGCGTTGAACGGATTAATCGAAGTTACAAAGCTGCTTGTCAAAGGCAATTCGCAATATGGCATGGTTCATGGCAACGGAGGCATCGGTGAAGCCCAAGGCATAACAGTACTGGAAAGGCCTTAGGGTACGAATTCTCTTAAACGATACATATACCCGATCATCGAGATATAGATTGCCGGACTATTATTCATGAGCTCATCCCTCAATATTAAAGGTGATCCCCTGGGCCAGAGGCATCTCGTCTCCCCAGTTAATGGTATTGGTCTGCCGTCTCATGTAGGCCTTCCAGGCATCGCTGCCGGATTCCCGACCGCCGCCGGTCTGTTTTTCGCCGCCAAACGCCCCGCCGATTTCAGCCCCGGATGTACCGATATTGACATTGGCGATGCCGCAGTCAGATCCCTGATGGGACAAAAATCTCTCCTGAATTTTAAGCGAGTTGGTAAAAACAGCGCTGGAAAGGCCCTGGGGCACATCGTTGTGCAGGGCAATGGCATGATCGATATCCGTGTAGGGCATGACATACAATATGGGCGCAAAGGTTTCCTCGTGCACAATTGGGTATTGGGATGCTGTCTCAACAATAGCCGGTCTTACATAATGGCCTTTTTCCAGGCCCGGGATGGTGACAGACTCGCCGCCGTAAACGATCCTGGCACCCTGACTTTCGGCCTTGGCCAGAGCATCCTGCATATTATCCACAGCTTTTTGATTTATCAGCGGCCCCATAAGGGTACCCTCATCCAAGGGATTGCCCACCGTCACCTGCTTATACGCGTTTTTCAGCATCTTGACAAAGCGGTCCTTGACGGATTCATGAACAATGATCCGCCGGGTGCTGGTGCAGCGCTGCCCGGCCGTACCCACCGCTCCGAATACCGTTGCCCTGAGGGCCATATCAAGATCTGCGTCCGGAGCTACAATAATCGCATTATTGCCACCAAGTTCCAGCAGAGACCGGCCCAGGCGTGAAGCCACTGCCACCGCCACCTTCCGGCCCATGGCCACACTGCCCGTGGCGCTGATCAAAGGAATCCGGCTGTCTTCCAAAAGGCGTTGCCCCACCTGGTCCCGGGGACCGACGATCATGTTGAACACCCCGTCAAGCTCATACCGGTCCACTACCGGGGCCAGAATATTCATAATGCCTATGGCAGTCAAAAACGCTTTGGAACTAGGCTTAAAAAGAATGGCATTGCCGCAGGCCGCCGCAATAAACGCGTTCCAGGACCAGGGCGCTGCCGGAAAATTAAAAGCGGTAATCACACCGACAATCCCCAGGGGATGCCACTGCTCGTACATGCGGTGGAACCGCCTTTCGCTGTGCATGGTCAGACCGTAGAGCTGGCGACTCAAACCAACGGCAAAATCGGCAATATCGATCATCTCCTGTACTTCACCTTCGCCTTCTGAACGGATTTTACCTGTTTCCAGGCTGATCAACGCCCCCAACGCCTTTTTTTTCGCCCTCAGTACGTCGGCAATTTCCCGAAGCACCTGACCCCGCTCAGGGGCCGGTATCATTTTGAACTTTTCAAAGCCGATGACAGCCCGCTGCATAAGAGTCTCGTAATCTTTTTCCCCGGCCTGGATAATGTCGCCAATAGGTTCTCCGTTAATCGGTGAACAAGAGGCCATACGCCGGCCGCCGGTGCTTATCCAGCCTGCGGATGACCCGCTGCAGGCACCGGCATTCTCTTCGGCAATCCCAAGATCTGAGAGAATCGTTTTTACTTGTTCCTGATCCATGATACCTCCTTTTTCGGCTGTAAGTATTCAAAACAAAATTTTATTCTATCTGTCTAACAAAATTAAGCGACTATTCAGTTTCTGATTGAATCCAGTGCATATATTGCCAGCGCCGTCCAGATAAAGATAAAGGAGACCAATTGGTGTACTGAAAGCGGTTCTTCAAACACAAAAACTGCCAGCAGAAACATCAAACTTGGCCCGAGATACTGAAGAAAACCGATGGTGGCAAGTTTTAACCGCCCCACACCGATGTTGAACAGCAAAAGCGGTATAGCCGTAACCAGGGCTGTTCCGATTAAGAGAAGGTCTGTGACCCGATTTACGTGGCAAAAAGCAGCTGCACCTGTTTTTTCAAGATAAAACAGATAGACGATCCCCGGAATCATCAATACAAACGTTTCTACAGCCAATCCCACTGCGGAATTAATGGCAAGTTTTTTTCTCATCAGTCCATACAGGCCAAATGTTATAGCCAGCAGAAATGAAACAAATGGGAATGAACCGTATCTGTATGTCAAATAAAAAACGCCGGTTGCTGCAGTAAAAACTGCCGCGGATTGTAGTTTCCTTAGTCGTTCCTGAAGAAACAACATCCCTAACAATACACTGATCAGGGGATTGATATAATATCCTAAGCTTGCCTGGATCACCATATCATTATCGATCGCCCAGATAAACACAAACCAGTTTGATGACACAAGCAGGGCTGTACACAGAAGCCATTTTAACTGTTCAAACGATCTAAAAACAGCTGTAAACGCACGCCATTGCCCCTGAAAAAAAACGATTGGTATCAGAAAAACAAGGGACCATACAATGCGATGGATAATCACTTCATGTGCCGGAACATGGGATAATGTTTTATAATAGAGGGGGACAAAGCCCCATATCAGAAATGCAGAACCGCCACAAAAAAGACCTGTCAGAGAACTTTTCTTATTGTTGTCGATCAATTGAACGTTTCCACATTTTTTACAAGCAAAGCAGTACACCTCCCCCCAAAAACTGGAGACCGAGTTAAGCCGCTTGTTTCATTTTACCATTCCTGTTCACAATGAGCAGGCGCTTTCCAGCCGTTGGCCGAATGTTTCCTTCTCTGGTTATAATAAATTTCAATATATTTAAAGAGGATTATTTCAAATCTAACCATCATGAGGAGTAGCGGGACCACGCATGTGTCTATACAGAAACGCTGTAATGTTTGTTATTGAAGGCGTTGGCTACTTCTGTTATTCCTGCCTGGTTTAAAGCTTGGCGCAGCGAGCTTGAATATCATTAGTAAACGCCTTGGCATTACTCATTTTGAAACAGGATTTTTTATTTTGGCTGGATTTGGAAGGTAGGGAGTTTAAGGTATTAAGTTGCTTTTTGAAACGAAAAAATTAACCGTAATATGTTGTTTGAAACTCTCATTGAGGTCACACGCAAGACAGGAAATCATGATCTTGCGTTTTGAGCGCAACAATTAAAATTTAAATCCCTTGACATACTCACCCATTACTGTATACTTTGTAGTTATAGCACTACTTTAAAGTGCTTGAGTTTCTTCCTTAGATATTTTCCCCGAGAAATCAGTGATTATTCTTTAAGATCGAGACGATTTATTTTTATTTCATTTAGGAGAATGACTATATGTCAAACGGTATCGTAAAATGGTTTAGCGAGTCAAAAGGTTTTGGATTTATTGAACATGCAGGTGGTGGCAAAGATGTTTTTGTCCATCATTCAGGCATCAATGCAACTGGTTTTAAAACTCTCAATGAAGGTGATCACGTATCATTCGACATTGAACAGGGTCCCAAAGGACCATCAGCTGCAAATGTGACCGTGATTTAAAATACCATTTTATCTCTGTGACATTTTAGCCCCTGAGTAGATTATTACTCAGGGGCTTTTTCATTTTCAGCTATCCTCAAATATAACCGCTCCAAAATTCCAAGATATATATCCAACATTAATAATGTCTAAAAAATTTGTTCCGCTACAATATATTGTATCAGAGGAAAAATACCGGAATCAATTTAATGCCCTGTATAATTTCTTTTTTTCAGGGACAGGGAAAAACCGTTAACTATGTCTATAATTGTGGCCCCATGACCAGTATTCACGGAGTTTTCGATACTCTTGTTAAAGCTCTGTCTTCAGCATCCCAGTAATTCTAAATTTAGCCAAGTGACGGCCTCTCGGCAACAAATCTCCCTTTTTCCGATTCCGATTCCGACCCCGATAGCGATTCCGATTTATGTATGAAACCACTAACCCCCTAATTTAGAATTGATTATTACCAATGATACGTGCTTGATAGGGATAAGATATCATGATATATTTATCCGATTTTCAATTACTTGGACAAAATTAGGACATGGCAAAAAAGAAAGATAAAACCATATTCCGCTGTAAAACCTGCGGAACACAGACGCCTAAATGGATGGGCCAGTGCCCGGACTGTGGTGACTGGGACAGCCTTATCGAAGAAACCCTGGTGACCCGGACCCCGGGGGTGACGGGTGCTGGCCGGCCGACCATTGCCGCCAAACCCGTACCCATTGAGTCCGTGGAGGCGTCCACTTCCCAACGCATGGGCACCGGCATCAATGAATTTGACCGGGTCCTGGGCGGCGGTATTGTCAGCGGCTCCCTGGTGCTCATCGGCGGTGACCCCGGGATCGGCAAATCCACACTCATGCTCCAGGTATTGTCCACCCTGGCAAAGGCCGGGAAAAAATGTCTGTATGTATCCGGCGAGGAATCCATAGGCCAGATTTCCATGCGGGGAAAACGCCTGGGATCTTTGGGCAGTTCTTTATTTGTGGTCTCTGAAACCGATCTTGAATCGATTCTTGCCATGGCGGAAAAAGATCAATATGACGCCATGGTTGTGGATTCCATTCAAACCGTATTTCACCCCCAGGTCACGTCAACCCCGGGCAGCATCACCCAGATCCGAGAAGCATCCATGCAGTTCATGCGCCTGTCCAAAACCGTGGGGCTTCCCATTTTTCTTGTGGGACACGTCACCAAGGGCGGTGCCATTGCAGGCCCCAGAATCATGGAGCACATGGTGGACACGGTGCTTTATTTTGAAGGGGATAAAAACCATATTTTTCGAATTCTTCGGGCCGTAAAAAATCGTTTCGGATCCACCAATGAAATCGGGGTGTTTGAAATGCGGGACCAGGGGTTGACCCAGGTGCCTAACCCGTCGGCTGTGTTTTTGTCTGAACGGGCTTTGGTGGCCCCGGGCTCCGTGGTGACGGCCAGTATGGAAGGGTCTCGCCCTATTCTGGTGGAAATCCAGGGCCTGGTCTCCACGTCCGGACTTGGTACACCCCGGCGAACGGTTTTAGGACTGGACAGCAACCGGGTGGCCTTGATTGTGGCGGTGATGGAAAAACGATTAGGCATGAACCTGGCCGGCCTGGACATTTTTATGAATGTCACGGGCGGAGTCCGCATCACCGAACCGTCTGCGGACCTTGCCATTGCAGCCGCGCTGGCTTCAAGCTTTCTGGACCGCCCTGTGCATAAAGAGACCACCCTGATCGGCGAAATCGGCCTTACCGGAGAGATACGGGCGGTAAGCCATGCCCAGGCCAGGATCAAAGAAGCCGCCAAAATGGGATTCACACGGTGTCTTGTACCCACGGCCACCATGAAGCAATTATCAAAAATCAAAGGCATGGCCATTGAAAGCGTCAGTTTTTTAAGGGATGCCGTGGAGGTTTTGTTTGAAGGGTAAAAAAAAGACGACAAAAGGGGCAAAGCCCCAAAAAAAAGGCGGCAGGAACGGCCAGTGGGCGGACCATCTCACGCAAAAGGCCAAATCCATGGGATATCCTGCCCGGTCCGTGTTTAAGCTTGAAGATATTCAGAACAGATTTCAGATTATCAAAAAAGGGGACACCGTGCTTGATCTTGGGTGTTCACCCGGCTCCTGGACCCTTTATGCGGCAAAACTTGTGGGCGACAAGGGCCGCGTACTCGGCATTGATTTAAAAGCGGTTGAAACCAAACTGCCGCCCAATGCGTCAACCCTCCAGGATGATATTCTTAAACCCGAGCACCCCGAGTTTATTGAACTCCATGAAGGTGCGTTTAACGTCGTGATCAGCGACATGGCCCCGGCCACCACGGGCAGAAAGGACGTGGATGCCATCCGCTCCGTTGAACTGTGCCGCATGGCCCTTGACACGGCCTTGAAAAATTTGGCTTTTCAGGGTAATTTTGTGTGCAAAATTTTCCAGGGCAACGAGTTTAAAGCGTTTGAGCAGGAAGTGAAGGCCGCGTTTAAGGAGTGCCGGGTGTTTAAGCCCGAAAGCTGCAGAAAACAAAGCAAAGAAATTTATATTATAGGAAAAAAAAAGATAACATAAGGAGGCAACATCCATGTCAGGACATAGCAAATGGTCGACCATCAAACATAAAAAAGGGGCGGCCGATAAAAAACGGGCAAAGATATTTACCAAGCTGATTAAGGAAATTACAGTAGCTGCCCGTATGGGCGGGGGTGATCCCGGGGCCAACCCCCGGCTGCGTCATGCCATTGACTCGGCCAAAGCCCAAAATATGCCCAAGGACAATGTGGACCGGGCCATTAAAAAGGGCACCGGAGACATGGACGGGGTCAATTACGAAGAAATCATGTATGAAGGGTACGGACCCGGCGGCGTAGCGGTAATGGTGGAATGCCTCACGGATAACAAAAACCGGACCATTGCCGATGTCAGGTATATTTTTAACAAGGCAGGCGGCAATGTAGGTACGGACGGTTGTGTGGCCTGGATGTTTGATAAAAAGGGCGTAATTACCATTTCCAAGGAAAATGCAGACGAAGACACCCTCATGGAAGTGGCCATTGACGCCGGGGCTGAAGATATCAAGGACGAAGGCGACAGCTTTGATGTGCTCACCGCCCCCGAGGATTTTGATGCGGTTAAGGATGCCATTGATGGCGCACAGATCGTCTATGAGGTGGCTGAAATCTCCATGGTTCCCCAGAACACCACAGCTGTATCAGGCCAAGAAGCCGAGCAGATGATCCGATTTATGGAGGCCCTGGATGACAACGATGATATCCAAAATTTTTATACCAACGCCGATATTCCGGACGAGGCTTTTGATGCGATGTAATCGGTTTGGGCCTTGATCATCTTTTCAACCACCTATTGGGTAGGGGCAGATTCCATATCTGCCCTGTTCGGGGGCGGATATGGAATCCGCCCCTACAGTTTGGACAAAACAATGATCATGGCGGCTTTTTTTCGGCTCAAAGGCCGGCCAGCTCATATTCAATCTTTTCGAAAATCTCTTCGATTTTATACAAGGCTTTGTCCGCATCGGAAAGCTTCCAGTCAGCGATGTGCTCCTCAATTTCGGCGTAAATTTTTTTTAGTCGATCCTTTTCTCTGAGCAAAATGTCCTTTACTTTTGGATTTCCATCCAAGTCGTAAAGCAATTTATCCAATTTTGCCACAAGGTCGTAAAGGGCCGGATCATCGTATTCCTTGATGGCCTTGGCATGGATGAGGCTCCCGGCCAGCTTGGGGTATGCGGCCTTAAATCCTTTTGTATAAAATGGGCGCACATCGACTGTTAATTGCATGTACTTGCTCATTATTTCTCTTCTCCTTTTCCCGGGACAGGCAGGGGCAACCGGATTTAGGCCTAAGCCGTCCTCCATAACAAATCAGCACTGCCCTGCCGTGCAGTTTTTTATATTTCAAATTTAGACAAGACTAGTTGGTCATTACCCGGTATTATATGACTAACGCATTTAAAAAGGGAGAAATATTATGTTTACCCTCAATGATTTGTTCGATATTGCCATAAAAATGGAAGAAAACGGCAAAGCTGTGTATCTGAACGCCCTGGCGCACGCCGGCAGCAGGGATATTGAAAGTCTTCTTCAGTGGATGGCCGATGAAGAAGATCGCCATAAATCCTGGTTTGAAGAACAGAAAGACAATTTTTCTGCAGACAGCAGTGACCTGGGCGTCATGCTTCCCGGTGTGATTAAAGAGATGATGGGGGACAAAAGTTTGTCTTTAACTGATCTTAATTTTTTAGAAATCACCACGCCTGTGCAAATGCTTAAAACATTCATCACGTTTGAAAATGACACAATTTTGTTCTACCAATTTATAGAGAACTTTGTGGAATCCGAATCAGTCAAGGCCGGATTGCACAAGATCATCGCTGAAGAAAAGGCCCATGTGGAAAAGATATCCGAGATGATTCAGTCTTTAGAAACGAGTCCGAAATAATTTAACCTGGGAGCGCGGGCGTCCCGCCCGCATTTTTAGCGGGCGGGACGCCCGCGCTCCCGGATATAAGGGCTTGATTCTATTGTAGGCCATTTTTCGTAAGGGCAATCCCTCTTAGGGCAGGCACGGGGGCCTGCCCCTACAGCGGCCGACGTTAGAACCAATCCCAGATATAGCAAAATGGGCACGTTATTAAAGACCCGTTCCTTAAAAGGCATTACGCACGCCTATTTGTCATTTGCATCAAGCCCCCTGGTGAACCGTAATCTGGGGAAAGGGAATACCCCAGTTATATTGGGAGGCCGCGTCAACGCACCACCTTTGTATACTTCGTCTCAAGCGGTTGTATAAGGGGGCCTGGCTGCCTTTAAAATCGGCAATAACCACAAGATCCAGGGATGAAGCACCGGCTTCCGCAAATTCCACCCTCAGGTTCAGCAGGTCATCGGCATACCCTTCTTTTTCAATATTTTCTTGAATAAAAGCTGATAAAAGGTCAGGAATTGTCGCGGTGGCATCTTTCTGGAGACCGTAATCAATACCGAAGGTTTCCTTAATTCTGAAATTCACAGAAAGATTCAAGGGCGTCATGGCCAGGAAATCAGCCGTCTGATAGGTCTTTTTGGCACCACCCCTTAATACCAGCTCCACGGTTTCATGACTCAAATGGGTCACGCCGCCCCGTGTGCCGTCGGAAAGAATCACCCAGTCATTTTTCCGGCAGGGGAACCAGGAGTCATGGGGATCAAATCTCCTGGATGTTTTACCAACAAGTTCCGTGATGGGGATCCTAAGCATAATGTCCAAATCAGGATTTTCCAGAAGACAAAAATAATTAATATATTTAACCCGCCAGGGCACGCCCTGGTACATCATGCGTTCTCCTTCCCTGACCGCACCGACATTGAGCATCAGCTTGCTCGTGTCCAAATACATGGGCAGGGTGTGCTTGGCCGCCCATATCACCCCCAGAATAAAAATAATGGTCAGGGAAAGAAGTACCCAGTCCTCCACAAAATAAAAGAGCGCGATGATTGCCAGCACAGTCAATACAACCGTTATGGCCCGGTACACCAGTTCAAGTATCCGTATATGAAAAGGTCGGTACTCCAGTTTGTATCCGGGTACAAAGCGAATCAAATTCTGATAAATAAATCTTATCAACAGCACCATACCGGTGCAGGCCAAAACGGCCAGAAACAGGTACAATCCCCGGGTCTTAAAAAATCTTTTAACAGAGTCCTGGGTACTGTCAATAACCGATTCCTCTTGCCGCTCAATTTCGTCAAGTTTAAGCTGGACCAGGTCCACTTTATTTTTTACCTGGCTTTCAAGGCCTTTGTACTCGGGCAGGATATCTTTAAGGGCGGCTGCCAGCACCGGGTCCTTGGTCTGGCTGATCAAAGACTCAATGCGGGTTCTGGCTTTGATTGCCACGGGAAGCAGCTCTTGGTAATTGGTCAATTCATCATTGAGTTTTGATTTATGCCTGGCTTTGACCGTAAGCCGCTTAAGTTCCATAATCCCGGGTTCTGCCAGGGAGAGCAGTTCGTTTTTCCAATCAAAACGCTCTTTTTTCTTGGCCACAAACAAACCAACCTCAACACCTGTGGCGGTCATTTCAAAATCGGTCACAGCACTGGCCATCTGCTTATCCAATTGGGCAAGCTCTTCGCTGAGATATTGTTTTTCGGTTTCGGAACTGGCCTTCTCCATGGCCTTTTTCTTTTCATCCATGCGCTGTTTTAGCGTTGTTTTACTTTTGACGATGGATTTTAGAATTTCAAGGGTATTCTGTTGAGCCTCAACTTCCGATGCTGACTGATCATCAGTCTTACCCTGGGTCTGGGCCGCAACCCCAGGCGCCGAAGAAGCAGCCGGATTCTCTTGGCTGATGGCGATACAAGGCAACAGAATCAATGCTGTAATGATAAATGCTACATATTTTTTCATATGCTCGTTCTCCGGTTCTTTGTTAAATTAAAAAAAAGGGGCGAAACGCATAAAATGCATTCGCCCCTAAACCATTACGATTTTAATTGAACCTTATTCTTCTTTGTCGGCATCTGATTCTTCTTTGCCGGCATCTGCCATCATCTTGAGCATAGCATATTTTTCCTCAACTTCTTCTCCAAGGGCTGCCCTTAAACGTTTGGACTCCTCGGGGAAGCTTTTTTCCAGGGCAGCAAACCGCACTTCACCGCTCAAGAACTCCTGCAGGGTGCCGTCGGGTTGTTTGGAGTCAAGGGTAAAGGGATTTTTACCTTCATGGGTAAGCTGGGGATTGAACCGGAACATGGGCCAGTAACCGGATTCAACCGCCAATTTCATTTCTTCCTGGGTTTTACCCATACCTTTTTTGATGCCCTGGTTAATGCAGGGGGCATAGGCGATGATCAAGGAGGGGCCAGGATAGCTTTCAGCTTCCAGGATCGCCTTAAGCGTCTGGTTCTTGTTGGCACCCATGGAGATGGTTGCAACATAGATATACCCATAACTCATCATCATCCGGGCCATATCTTTTTTTCCGATTTTCTTTCCGGATGCGGCATATTTGGCAATGGCACCGGTGGGCGTGGCTTTGGAGGACTGACCGCCCGTATTGGAGTAAACTTCGGTATCCAGCACCAGGATGTTAATGTCATCCCCGGATGCCAGTACATGGTCAACACCACCGAAACCAATATCATAGGCCCAGCCGTCACCGCCAAAAACCCAATGGGATCTTTTCACGAACATATCATCTTCATCATGGATCTCTTTAAGAATGCCGGAGGAGGCATCTTTAAGCAGACGCTTAAGATCGTCACCGTATTTTTTGGACTCTTCAAGATTGTCCATGCCGGCGATCCAGCCTTCCATGGCCGCTTTAAGATCATCGGAAACACCCTGCTCAATGGCCTTTTCCATTTTTGCAGCCAGGGTTTTGCGCCTGGATTTTGTGGCCAGCAGCATACCGTAACCGTATTCGGCAGCATCCTCAAACAGGGAAGATGCCCAGGCAGGACCCTGGCCGTCGGCATTGGTGCAATAGGGCATAGACGGCGCAGATGCGCCCCAGATGGAGGAACACCCCGTGGCATTGGCAATGGTCATTCTCTCGCCAAAAAGCTGGGTGATCAATTTTACATACGGGGTTTCTCCGCAGCCTGAGCATGCGCCGGAGAATTCAAACAGCGGTTTCCACAACTGGCTTCCCTTGAGGGTATCCCGCTTCATGACATCTGTCTTGAATGGAACGGTCAAAGAAAATTTGTGATTTTCTTTTTCCACGTCCACCTGGGATGCCAGGGATTTCATTACAAGGGCTTTTGTCTTGGCCGGGCATATATCCGCACAGTTGCCGCAACCCTGGCAGTCAAGGGGGTTGACCTGGATTCTGAATTTAAACTGATCCATACCCTTGCCTTTGGCGTCAACGGTGGCAAAGGATGCCGGGGCGTCTTTGAGTTCATCAGAAGTTGCCAGGATCGGAATAATGGCGGCATGAGGGCATACAAAGGCACACTGGTTGCACTGGATGCAGTTTTCGGCAATCCACTCGGGTACATTGATGGCCACCCCGCGTTTTTCATACTGGGCCGTACCTGCTTCAAACACACCGTCCACGGAAAAGGCGGATACCGGCAGATCATCGCCTTCCTGGGCATTGATCTTGCGCATAACATTTTCCACAAAGGGTGTGGCAGGTTCTTCGATTTTGGGCTGATCAACGGCGTCTTTCCAGGATTCGGGCACATCCACTTTCACCAGGTTGTCCAGGGTTTTGTCCACAGCCTCAATATTCATGTTGACGATAGCATCGCCCTTTTTACCGAACATTTTTTTGATATCGGCTTTCAGCAAGTCAATGGCCTGTTCCACCGGAAGCACGTTGGCAAGGTTGAAAAAGCAGGTCTGCATGATCATGTTGATACGGTTGCCAAGGCCCACTTCACCGGCAATTTTTACGGCGTCAATGTTGTAAAAATTCAGTTTTTTCTCATAGATGGTGCGCCGCACATGCCCTGGGATATGTTTTTCCATATCTTCAATGGTGGACCATTCCGAGTTGAGCAGGAATGTGCCGCCCTGTTTCAGCCCTTTGAGAAGGTCGTAGATCTCCACATAGTTGGACTTGTGGCAGGCTACAAAATCCGAATGCTCAATCAAATAGGTACTTTTGATTTTTACATCACCAAAACGAAGATGGGAAACGGTCAGCCCACCGGATTTTTTGGAGTCATAGGCAAAATAGCCCTGGGCATATTTGTCTGTATTGTCGCCGATGATGGCGATGGCAGACTGGTTGGCGCCCACGGTTCCGTCGGAACCAAGGCCCCAGAATTTAGCGCATATAGTGCCTTCCGGAGCGGCGTCAAACCCTTTTTCCACGTCCAGTGAGGTATGGGTGACGTCGTCGATGATTCCCACAGTGAAATGATTTTTCGGGGACATGGCCTTCATGTTGTCATACACGGCTTTAACCATGGAGGGATTGAATTCCTTTGAGGAGAGTCCGTAACGACCGCCGATGATCCGGGGACCTTCTCCATATTCCATAAAGGCGGTGCAGACATCCTGGTACAAGGGTTCGCCAATGGCACCGGGTTCCTTGGTTCTGTCAAGCACTGTCAGGGTCTCCACGGACGACGGCACGGTACGCAGAAATTCTTGAATGTCAAAGGGTCTGTATAAACGTACTTTTATCAACCCTAAACGTTGGCCCATGGCATTGAGTTTTTCAATGGTCTCTTCAATGGCTTCACAGCTCGAACCCATGGCAACAATAACTCGATCCGCTTCAGGGTCACCCACATAATCAAAGGGCTGATAATGGCGTCCGGTAAGATCGCCGACCTTTTTCATATATTGTTTAACAATAGCAGGAACTTTGAGGTAAAAGGAGTTAGTTGCTTCCCTGCCCTGGAAATAGATATCCGGATTCTGGGCGGTTCCGCGGGTATCAGGGTGTTCAGGATTCATAGCCCTGGCCTTGAATGCCCAGTACGCGTCATAGTTGAACAGGGATGCCATGTCCTCGTAATCAATCATTTCAATTTTTTGAATTTCATGGGAGGTTCTGAACCCGTCATAAAAATGGAGGAACGGCACCCGGGCATCCATGGTTGCAAGATGCGCCACAAGGGCCAGGTCCTGGGCTTCCTGAACAGAGCAGGAGGCCAGCATGGCAAATCCGGTCTGTCTGGCTGCCATAACATCCTGGTGGTCGCCGAAAATGGACAGGGCGTGAGCGGAAATGGCTCGGGCGGTTACATGAAAAACACAAGGGAGCAGCTCGCCGGCAATCTTGTACATATTGGGTATCTTGAGCAACAATCCCTGGGAGGCTGTAAACGTGGAAGTCAAAGCGCCTGCTGCAAGAGAGCCATGGACAGCACCGGCAGCACCGGCCTCGGACTGCATCTGCTTGATGTCCAGGATCTGCCCGAAAATGTTTTTTCTACCCTGGGATGCCCAGGCGTCGGCAATTTCCCCCAGAGGGCTGGAAGGTGTGATCGGGTAAATTGCTGACACCTCGCTCATGGCGTATGCCACGTGGGTTGCCGCAGTATTCCCGTCAATGGTCTGCATTCTTTTTTTCATAATCTTTCACCTCATTGAATGGTCATGCAAATAAGATTTAATCCCAATATATAGATTCCATTGAACAATATAACAAAAAAAAATAACAAAAAACCGGCTTGTAAAAAATGCCGCAAACCGGCTTTTTAAATCATTTATAGTTAATAAATAAGCAATCTATTGCTTATCGAACTGCTTTTATATGTCACAACTGAAAAAACCGGTCAAGAGCTATTTTGAAGACGGGTACGCAGGGTTAATCCAGGCACGCATTTTACTGCCAAAGCCCAACCCATGGCGGCATCATTTATAAGGAAATCTTATAAGCCCAATTTCTTTTCCAGTTCGGCCACGGCCAGGGTGGTCTTGATCACCGTGTCCGGATTAAGGGACATGGTCTCAATACCGCATTCCACCACAAATTCCGCAAACTCCAGGTAATCGCTGGGGGCCTGGCCGCAGATGCCGATGTACTTGCCCTTTTTTACGGCAGTCTCGATCACCTGGCGGACCATCTTTTTCACCGCCGGATTGCGCTCGTCATATACGTGGGAAACAAGGGACGAATCCCGGTCCACGCCAAGCAGCAATTGTGTCAGGTCATTGGTGCCTATGGAGAAGCCGTCAAAAATGTCCAGAAATTCTTCAGCCAGGATGACGTTGGACGGTATCTCGCACATACAGATAACCTTGAACCCGTCTTCACCCTGGTGCAGACCGAATTCGGCCATGGTTTCAATCACCTTTTCGGCCTCGTCCAGCGTGCGGCAGAAAGGAATCATGACCTGGACGTTATGAAGCCCCATCTCGTTTCTGATTTTGAGCATGGCCTTGCATTCCAGGCCGAAAGCCTCCTTGTATTCCTTGGCGTAATAACGCGATGCCCCGCGCCAGCCGATCATCGGATTATCCTCGTCCGGCTCGAACTGGGCTCCGCCTATGAGATTGGCGTACTCGTTGCTCTTGAAGTCCGAGAGCCGGACAATAACCGGATTGGGATAAAAGGCTGCGGCCAGCATACCCACACCCTCGGCCAGCTTATCCACGAAATAGTCGCCTTTGTTGCTGTAACCGACAGTCATGTCCGCTATGGCCCGTTTCAAAATCTCATCGCCCAAATCCTCGTACCGCAAAAGGGCCAGGGGATGAATCTTAATATAAGAGTTGATGATAAATTCCTCACGGGCCAGCCCCACCCCATGGTTAGGAATGAAGCTCTTTTCAAAGGCCTGCTCCGGGCTGGCCAGGTTCAACATGATCTTGGTTTTGGTCTTGGGCAAATTTCCCAGGTCCGTCTCTTTAATCTCGTAGGGCACAAGTCCCTCATATACATAACCGATGCTGCCCTGGGAGCAGTCCACAGTCACGTCCTGGCCGGTTTGCAGTTTGGTGGTGGCATTACCGGCGCCCACGATACACGGGATGCCCAGTTCACGGCTGACAATGGCCGCATGGCAGGTGCGACCGCCTCTGTTGGTGACAATGGCCCCGGCAATCTTCATTACCGGTTCCCAGTCCGGGTCGGTCATGTCCGTAACCAGCACCTGTCCCTTCTGGAATTGGGAAATCATCTGGGCGGACTTGATCACGTTGACCTCGCCCTGACCTATAAGTTCGCCCACGGACTGGCCGGTGCACACCACCTCGCCCTTCTCCTTGAGATGAAATTCCCTGAGAACGGCCTTGTCCTTCAAGGTGTGCACCGTCTCGGGCCTGGCCTGGACGATGAACAGCTTGCCGGTCTCGCCGTCCTTGGCCCATTCGATGTCCATGGGTTTGAGGTATCCGGCCTTTGCCGAATAGTGGTCCTCAATGGTGCAGGCCATCCGGCTCAGTTCCACCACCTCGTCGTCATTGATCACCAGACGGCGGCGGTCCTCGTCCGGCACAGCCACGTTCTTGGTCGGCTGTTTGGCATCCGTGGTGTAGATCATCTTTATGGCCTTGCCACCGGTCTTTTTCATGATGATGGGCCTGAAGCCCTGCTTGAGCGTGGGTTTGAACACGTACCATTCATCCGGATTGACCGCACCCTGGACCACATTTTCCCCCAGTCCGTAGGCACCGGTGATGAACACCGCGTCCTGAAAACCGGATTCCGTATCTATGCTGAACATAACCCCGCTTGAAGCCAAGTCGCTTCTGACCATTTTTTGTACGGCAATGGACAAGGCGATGGAAAAATGATCAAAGCCCTTATCTTCACGGTAGGATATGGCCCGGTTGGTGAACAGGGAGGCAAAACAGCGATGGCAAGCCTCCACCAGGTCTTCCACGCCACGGATGTTCAGATAGGTGTCCTGCTGCCCGGCAAAACTGGCGTCCGGCAGGTCTTCAGCCGTTGCCGAAGAACGCACGGCCACGTCCACGTTCTTGCCGTATTCCTCTTCCAATTCGGCATAGGCTTTGGCAATTTCCTTATACAGATCGGCTGGAAATTCCAGGCTTCGGATCAGATTCCTGACCCTGGCCCCGCGTTCCTGAAGGTTGTCCATATCATGGGTGTCCAGGTCGGACAATATCTCCCGAATCCTGTCCATGGCCTTGGATTTTTCCAAAAGATAGGTATAGGCATGGGCGGTGACCGCGAATCCGTTGGGAATGCTCACCCCCTTGGGGCTCAAATTACGGTACATTTCGCCCAGGCTGGCATTCTTGCCGCCCACCAAGGGCACGTCGTCAATGCTCAAATCCTTGAACCAGGCCACGAACGGCTCTTGATTCTTGTGCTCATCTTTGCCCATTTTTACCTCCGATTCTGTTCAGCTTATGGCGTAATCAATGTCTTCAGTACATCTTCCTTGCCCACAATGCCCAGCAACTTACCGTCCTGAACCACGGGAATGGTATGAAAATGCTTTTCAACCATCATGGCGGCGATGTCACTGACCGGTGTGTCCGGCCCCACAGTGACAGGATCGGGCACCATGGCCTGGGCCACGGTGCCGGCGGCTATTTTTTTCATCTCCTTTTCTAGTTTTTTAGATGAAGATAAAGGAATAATGCCGTCTAAAAAGGTGAGTATGGGGGGCAGGGAGATGGTTTTCTGCTGGAAAATAAGATCGCTCTGGCACAGAATACCTTTCAGTGTACCTTCCTCATCCACGACAGGCACACCATTAATGTGGTTGTTTAACAGAATCTCCACAGCCCGGGAGATGTCGGTCTCCGGGGTTATTGAGATGACTTTTTCTTCCATGATATCTTTAGCTGTTTTCATTTTCGATTTTCCTGGATAATGGGGTTACACTCAATGATCCAATTTTTGTTAATTTGCCCACCTTCGGCGTTGGAAAAAATTTTTAATCCTCAAAATATGTTGTATATTCCGTCGGTTAAAAATTGTTTCCGCTTTGAAGTTGAACAAATTCCCTAAAAACTGGATTATCGAGTTACAGGAGAACTGGAAATTTGCGCTTCTCCATATTTTTATATACCTTTAATAATAAAATCGCAATGGCCTTACTTATAGAAAACAAAGCATATTCACTCATTTTTTGATTGTTTCCAGAACGGCCCTGACAACATCCTCCGGATCAGGTATAAAGACCTTCTCAAGGCTTGATGCGACAGGTACCGGGATCTGTGGTGCACCAACGCGTTTGACCGGCCCTTTCAAATCGTAGAACGCTTCCTCGGCCACCATGGCGGCCAATTCCGCCCCAAAACCGCAAAACCGGTTGGCCTCATGCACGACCACCAGGCGACCCGTCTTGCGGACCGATTCGAGGATACAGGCTTTGTCTAAGGGCACCAGAGACCGTAGGTCAATTACCTCACACGAAATGCCTTTTTCAATTAAAGGGTCAAGCGCTTTCATGACAGTATAGAGGGCCATACCATAGGCAATCACGGTGCAGTCGGTACCCGGCACGGCCACCCGGGCCTTGCCCAGGGGAGTGCGGACGTCGGCCTCCGGCACCTCTCCTTTCATCCGGTAAAGCATCATGTCTTCCACGACGATGACCGGGTCCGGGTCAAAGATAGCACTGAGAAGAAGTCCCTTGGCATCTTCTACAGTTGCCGGCCAGACGATTTTCAAGCCAGGGCTGTGGGCGATCCACGCTTCCAGATTGTGAGAGTGCTGACTGCCGGCGCCGAATCCGACACCGGCTTTGACCCGCACGGTCAATGGAAAGCTGGATTTACCGCCGCTCATGTAACGCAATTTCCCCGCGTGGTTGACTATCATGTCGCTGGCCAGGGTAATGAACGGGAAAAACATGATCTCCACAACCGGCCGCATCCCCATGCAGGAGGCCCCCACGGCCAGCCCGGCAATGGCCGCCTCACTGACCGGCGTGTCTTTCACCCGGCGTCGTCCAAATTTATCCAGAAGACCGTGGGTTGGCATGTTGGGGTCCAGGTGGATGGACACGCCCACCCCTTCGCCGGCGATAAATACGGTGTCATCCATATCCATGGCAGTGGATAAAGCCTCATTTATTGCATTTCCAAACGTTTTTTGACTCATGGTAGAACTCCTCTCAACTATTGAACGCCTGGACGAACACATCTGTCAGGGCGGTATCAGATTCAGGATACGGGCTGGCATCTCCAAAGGCCACAGCCGCTGCTACGCGAGCTTCGGCATCCTGTTCGATGCGTTGAATTTGGGCGTGATTCAGAATTCCTGCGTTGAGAAGCGCTTGGCGATACCCTATTATAGGGCACTTGAGCGCCCACGCCTCCAGTTCCTCCGGATTCACATAATGCTGATGGTCCTGTTCGCCATGTCCACGCATTCGGTAGGTCAGGGTTTCCATAAACGCCGGTCCTTTTCCTGAGCGGCAGTGTTCGAGCAATTCAAGGCTCAGGTGGTAAACCGCCTCGACGTCGTTGCCGTCCACACTATGACCGGGCATGCCGTATCCTTGGGCCCGCTTGTGGATTTGACGTACGGCGGAATGCTCTTCAGGCCGCTGGGCACCGGCCCAGCCGTTATTTTCGCAGACGAACAGAATCGGCAGTTTCCAGATGCCGGACAAATTCATTGCTTCATGGACGCTGCCTTCAGCCGCTGCGCCATCACCGAAGAACACGACGGTCACACCGTTCAGCGCTTGATATTGCTGGGCAAAGGCAGCCCCAACGGCCAGAGGCGGCCCGGCGCCAACCACTGTGGAGGTCATCAGGGCATTGATCTCAGGCATGGTCAGGTGCAAGGTGCCCGCCTTGCCACAGTTGACGCCGTCTGCTTTGGCCATGATTTCGGCCATCAGCGAATTTAAGTCGGCGCCTCTGGCCAAAAGATGTCCGTGACTGCGGTGATTACTGACGATGATGTCCTCCGACTCAAGAGCTGATACGACACCTGTGGCCACAGCTTCCTGGCCGTTGGCCAAAATCTGCATGCCCGGTAGTTGGTATGATTCCCGGCAGAGGGCCACAATTTTTTCTTCGAACTTTCGGATCAAAACCATGCGGGTGAAAAGACTGACTTGAAAATCCGGAGTTATTTTTTTTTCGTCCATGGATCTCCCTTCTTTCTCCAAAAAGAACATTTGAATTTGACTAATATTAGTGTGCCCTTGTGTCGCACCTTACGGGGAACTCACCGGCTGGTGTCGGGCGACAGGGGGTTTTCACACAGCGCTATCTCCGTCACAAACCCACACCATCAATTTTCGTCCCACACTCAGGGCATTTTCCATCTTGCAAATAATTTTGTGTGAATCCAAAACCAGAGCGTTCAATAACTACGGTCCCACAGTCATGGCAGTAAGTATTCTCACCGGCTTCACCCGGGACATTACCCTCATATACATAGCGGAGCCCTTCTTCCATGCCGATTTCACGAGCGCGGCGGAGCGTGCCCACCGGGGTAAATGGCCGATCCATAAGCTTATAGGTGGGATAAAACTGGGTGACGTGCCAAGGCACTTCGGTGCCGACGCTTTTTATAAAACGCGCGATATCCCGCAGTTCGTCCTCTTTATCATTTAGACCAGGAATGATGAGCGTTGTGGCCTCAACCCACACGCCCAACTTTTTCATCAGCCGGATCGTTTCTAAAACGGGCTTGAGGCGGGCACTGCAGATCTCCTTGTAAAACTTGTCGGTAAAGGCCTTAATATCGATGTTAATAGCATCCAGATATGGCGCAATTTGGTATGCAGCTTCGCTGCTCATATAACCATTGCTTACAAATACGTTTTTTATTCCTTCTTCTTGAGCCAGTATGGCCGTATCATAAGCAAATTCAAAAAATATCGTCGGCTCAGTGTATGTATATGCAATAGTTTCACAACCAGCGGCTTTTGTGGCTGCGACAATTTGTTCGGGTGTGCGATCCTGGCCGAGGATCTGCCCCTTATGTTCCTGAGCGTATTGAGATATATCAAAGTTCTGGCAATGCTTACAGCGGAAATTACAACCCACGGTTCCGATAGAAAATGCCTTTGAACCCGGCAAAAAATTAAATAAAGGTTTTTTCTCTATGGGATCAATATGCTCGGCAATAATCTTGCCGTATGCAAGACTGTAAAGCTTTCCATCCCGATTTTCCCTAACGCTGCAAATCCCCCTTTTACCCTTTTGGATCTTACACCGATGGTTACAAAGATTGCAGCGAACTCTGTTCCCCTCAAGAGATTCATAAAGCAAGGCTTCCTTCATTATCTTACCTTTGTTTCTATTTGTAGCCGATATAGTTTTTTCGTAACACTTGATGATCGAGTAAAAAAATATCCTACACAATTTTGACAAAATTCAAATTGTCACGTTAAATCTCCTGCGCTTCATTGCATTGCCTGTTCCTCCTTTTCCACGGGCAATGCAACTATCCAGAATATAACCTATTCCCGTATCATGGCGGCCCCACATTTAGGACACTTTAAATCAAAACATGAAACTCCCAACTGATGGGGCACTCTTTGCCCACATTTAGGACAAACACAGTCTCCACCGGGACCTGCGCCGAATCCACCGCCTCGACCGCGGCCTCCTCCGCTTTGCCTTCCGCCTCTGCCTGTACCGGGGCCTTGGCCTTTCGGCCCTGTTCCGTCTCCTCTCGGCATGTTTACCTCCTTTCGTCTGCAAGTTTCTTTTCTTTATGAGTGTAACCGAAATGCATAGACGCTTAAAATTGAAACCATTTAAAATTTAAAGTAGTTAAAAGAGAATGCTTGCAGTTCATTTGAACTTATCTTAAATTTTTATGTGCCAACAAAAGAAAGAAATAAGAAGTTGATATTAATGTACAATCATTCTCATTAAAAAAGCATATCGGAAGGACAAAACCAGGTCAATGAACTTTTTAATCTTTTGTGGGTAAAAAACAGTTGAAAAAAAATCCGTCGTTGTATGGAATGAAACCGGCACCAGTATAGCTGTTGCTTTTTTGCGCACTCATCGTTAAAATGCCCCATTATTAGTCGGTTTTTCGGTAAAACAGCGGAAAATACGGTGCGGGGCATAGGCTGAAGATACTATCGATTGCGTCATGCGTCCGATGGCTACTGGTACAATACGTCATGCTAAAACTCTGGAGTTTCCATACCTAAAGGTTCTTTTTTATGAAACAAATCATTGTCGTGGTGGTTGTGGGTATTGCCTGCTTCTTTATTTTCCGGTCTTCTGACAATGGCTGGGAAATAAAAAACAAACCCCTTTCCGTATCACGGATTGTCTGTTTTGGCGACAGCCTGACCTTCGGGACCGGCGCATCAAAAGGGCGGGATTATCCGTCGGTCCTGGAAGGACTGACGGGTGTCGAGGTGATCAATACCGGTATTCCGGGAAATACCACTGGAAATGCCCTGAAACGAGTGAACAAAGATGTGCTGGCCTATGAACCGGATGTGGTTTTGATCACCCTGGGCGGCAATGATCTTAAAAACCGGGTTGGCGAATCCACCGCAAGGGCGAATTTAACGACGATCATACAACGGATTCAGGAATCCGGCGCCATGGTCATCCTCGGTGGTATTGAAATCCCCTTGTACGGCAAAGGATTTGCCGATATGTACCAATCCGTTGGCGAACAAACCGGATCTGTTCTGATTTCCAATATATTTGAAGGCATTTTCGCCAACCGGAAGATGATGAGCGATTATATTCATCCCAATGATAAAGGGTATGAGGTGATGGCCGGATATTTCTATGAAAAATTACATCCGTATTTGGAATTGTGATGTCCGATATATTAAGGATTCAGGCAGAAGGCAAATCCAAAGGCATGGACAAAAGGCAGAAATCGGGGCCAAGCGCCAGACGGGAGAAAGGTTTTAGCATGTCGGCGGACAGGTCAAGGGGCACAAGGAGGCAGGATCGACTCCCAAGAATTTACGGGCCCGATCAATACGCTTGCGCAATTCACCGAAATCATTCTGTAACAGGAAATCGGTTAAAACCTCAATCTTCTTTTCTGTTTCCTGATCCGGCGCTTTCAAGCACTGCCGGATCAGGTGTTCGAGCTTCAGGCGGGCCGCCGTCTGGATGCAGTGGCGGCTCAAATCAAGTCGAATTTCCTTAAAAATCAAACTTTTTTCACCATGGTGCCCATGTAGTTGTCCACGGCAGCCTGGATGGTGCGGGCCGCAAGCGTGGTGCAATGAATGTCGTCGTCCGGCAGCCGGCCGATGGCGGCAAGAATCTGGTCTGCGGTGATATCCGTCAATTCCTCCGGGGTTTTGCCCAGGGTCAGTTCTACGGCAAAGGACGCGCTAACCATGGAAGAGGCGCACCCATCCGTAAAATAGGAGCCGTCTGCCACCTTGTTGTCCTTGAATTTAAGATATATTTCCATGGTATCCCCACACTCTCCGGTCACCCGGCCCCATCCATCAGGATTTTCCATCCGGCCGTTGTGCTTGGGGTTTCTCCAGCGATCAAAGCCCCGTTCACCTAAAGCCTGTTTTGCCTCATCAAATATTTCTTCCTGGAGCTTGTCCAAAAATGCGTCAAGATTACTCACTGTTATATCCTTTCTACTTAAGTTCCGGTATGCACCGGACATTCTGTTTTTACATCAGCCACAGTTTGTCATAAACCGGCACGGTTGTCATCTTTTGTGGACAAAAAAAAGCGAAAAAAATCCGACTTTGCCTATATTGAAACCGGCACCGGTATCGCTGTTGCTATTTTGCGCACTGATCGTTAGAATGCCCCATTATTAGTTAGTTTTTAACTATATGATTCAACATACGAGAGGAGAATGACAATGAAAAACCATTTATGCCATCTTATTTCCATCCTTGTGTCTTTTTTAATTCTGCCCGGGCTCTGTATGGCCGCTCCCACAGGAAAGCTGACCATCTTTCATGCCGGCAGCCTGACGGTTCCCTTTGCCGCCATTGAAAAAGCCTTTGAAGCAAAGTATCCGAAAGTGGACGTGCTGCGGGAAGCAGGCGGTTCCACCAAAATGGCCCGCCTGATTTCCGAGGTGGGTAAACAGGCCGATATCATGGCGTCTGCCGACTTCAAGGTTATTGACAACAATCTCATCCCTGACTTTGCTGAATGGAATGTCCGGTTTGCGAGCAACCAGCTGGTCCTTTGTTACACAGACAACAGCCGGTATGCCAAAGAAATCACCAGCGACAACTGGTATGAGATCCTGTTAAAAAAAGATGTGGAATGGGGCCACTCGGATCCCAATCTTGACCCTTGCGGATACCGCAGCCTCATGGTTCTGCAACTGGCTGAAAAATTCTACAATATACCCGGTCTCAACGAAAAACTGATCGCCAACCGCCCGCAAAAAAATGTCCGGCCCAAATCCGTGGAACTTGTAAACCTGCTTAAAACCGGTCACATGGACTATGCCTGGGAATACCTGTCCGTGGCCATCCAGCATGGACTTAAATATGTCACCCTGGACGACCATATCAACCTGGGCAATTACAAGTATGACGGATTCTACAAACTGGCAACCGTTGAAGTCGCCGGGAAAAAACCGGGAACCGTTACCACCAAAACCGGAAAATCGTGCACCTACGGCATCACCATGATCAAAAATGCCCCCAACCCGGAAGCGGCTAAAGCCTTTATGGCCTTTCTGCTCTCCCCGGAAAACGGATTAAAAACCCTCAAAGAGATGGGCCAACCCCCATTTATCCCGGCCCGGGTCCCCGACGAAGAGATGGCCCAAAAACTGCCGGCTGCCATTTCGGGGCTTGTTGAGGTAAAAAACTGATTGTATGAACAAAACAGACGGTATGGGCAGGCTCTTCATGGTGTTCAGCCTGCCTGTGATCCTGCTTTTAACCGTGCCTTTGATCAAGATGACCACCGGGCCATCCGTTGCTATGCTCTTGGAGACCCTGGGCGACAAAGATGTACTTCTTGCCATTACCCGGTCCCTTGGACTTTCCCTTACGGCAGGTCTATTCGCCTTTGCGCTCGGTACCCCTTTAAGCTATCTGCTGGCAAGAAAAGAGTTCCCCGGAAAAAAAATCATTGAGGGCATTATTGATCTGCCGGTCATGATCCCCCATCCTGTGGTGGGGATAGCTATCTTAAGCCTTGCCGGACGCACCCATCCCTTTGGCCGCTTTCTTTCCGACATGGGCATTGAGATCATGGGAACCCGGACAGGGATTGTCACGGTGCTGGTCTTTGTGGGTATTCCTTTTTATGTAAATGCGGTCAAGGCAGGCTTTGAAAGTGTGCCCGTGCGTCTTGAGTACGCATCGAGAACCCTGGGGGCCGGAACCTTTGAAACCTTCAGGCGGATTACCCTGCCCCTGACATGGCGGCATATGGTGTTAGGCATTATTATGTGCACGGCACGGGCAATTTCCGAATTCGGCGCCGTGGTGATCGTGGCGTATCACCCCATGACCGCGCCTGTCATGATCTATGAACGTTTTACCGCCTATGGGCTGAAATACTCCCAGCCCGTGGCGGTGTGGCTGATTCTTTTATCCCTGGCGCTTTTTATCCTATTGCGAATGATGTCCAGATCCGCAGTCCAATACCACAGGTAACCCATGATTCGTCTTGACAATATCAGTCTGACCTTCCCCGGATTTTCCATTGAAAACATTGACCTGACCATCCGGGAAAAGGATTTCTTTGCCCTGATCGGTCCTACAGGATCAGGCAAATCCGTTCTCCTTGAAATTATCATGGGACTTATCCCTTTTTCTTCGGGCAGACTGCTGTTTAACGAAAAAGACATGGCCAAAACGCCTGTTGAAAAGAGACGCCTGGCACTGGTGTATCAGGATTTTGCCCTTTTCCCTCACCTCAGTGTGGCCCACAACATCCTTTACGGAATCAGATACCACGGAATTAAAACGGATGAGGGGGATAAACGCCTGGATGATCTGGCAAACACCCTGGGACTGAAACGCATTCTTGACCGAAAACCCCACAACTTAAGCGGCGGGGAAAAACAGCGGGTGGCCCTGGCCCGGGCACTGATTCTGAACCCGGCGGTGCTCCTGTTAGACGAGCCTTTGTCCGCCCTGGATCCCGAGTTCCACGGAGAAGCTAAAAATCTTCTCAAACAAATCCACCAGGATATGGGCATGACCATTGTTATGGTGTCCCATAACTTTGGAGACGTGATGTACCTGGCCAACAGAGGGGCTGTCATTCACCAGGGCAGAATCTGCCAGACCGGGGATATCACCACCCTGTTTGAAAAGCCGGACTCCCTGTTCACAGCCCGGTTTGTGGGTATGAAAAACATTATGCCCGCCCGGATTCTCCAGGGCAACGTCCGGATTGAGGGATCGGATGTCGTGATAGAAACGTCTGTCATGCCGGACATTGACCAGGGGTACATGGGCATCCGTCCCGAGGATATTATCCTTCTTTCCCATGAGGCGGCCCCCCCTGGAAATTCAACCAATCGCTTTTGCGGCACCATTACCCGGGTGGCAAGCCAAGGTATGTTTGTCGAAGTTCACGTCGAATCCGGCAGTCTTCGTTTTGAAGCAGCCTGGCCCCGGCGATATGTAAGGGATTTTCAGATTGCACCAGGCCGTGAAGCAACGATTGCCTTCTCACCCCAAAGTGTTCACGTTTTTTAAACAGACTCTTGAGATCAACCTTATTAGGGATGCGGAAAAAAGGACCTGCATAAACGGGAAAATCCTTCCTGCCTCTTTTACAAGAAAAACAGTTAACATGTTGCAAACAAACGATATTATTCAAAGGCATGGTTTATGCTTGCAATATAACTGTACAGTCTAATTTTATACCATTTGACAGGGAGGAGCCCATGCTCCAGAAAATACTTCCGGCCGCAGGTATTATCGTGTTTATACTGCTGTCAGGAACCGTATCTGAACTATCGTCCATTGTTTTAAACGCCAAAAGCAACTTAATTGTCCTTACCGGGGCATTTGTCTGCACGCTGGTGTCATATCCCTTTCGTTTATTTTCAGATCTTTTCGCAAATATCCGCAAAGCATTTTCCGGGGAGAAGACGGATCTGGACGCGCTCATAAAACAGATCGAAGAGCTGGCCGCAATCCGGCGGCGGGACGGAAAACTTGTACTGGATGAAAAATCTAAAAAAATTGACAATTCATTTCTAAAAATGGGCATTGAAATGGTTGCAGACGGGTTTGACAGATATACGATTTTTAAAACCCTTGAGCGCAGATACGACAACTTCCTCCAGACCCGGCGCTCCCAGGCCGACCTGATCAATACCTTTATCAAACTGATGCCGGTATTTGGTTTTGTGGGCACCATCATCGGTTTGATCAATGTATTGAGTGATATGGGCTCTCCGGAACTGATCGGAAAAGGGGTGGCCACAGCCCTTTTGACCACTTTTTACGGGCTGCTGTATGCCAACGTCATTTTCCTTCCCATTGCAAAAAAATTAGCGGAAAAAACCAAACATGACGCCATGGCACTGGCATTGATTATTGAAGGGGTTCTGGATATTGCGGACAAAGCCAATGCCAAGGCCATTGGATATCGCTTAAGATACTGCATTGGCGATTATCTCCAGGATGACTGGACTGTGGGCAGAAAATCCCAGTCACGTCCCATGAGACTGCCCCGGCTTCACCCCCACCGTGAAAAACAGGAACCCATGGCAGGATAATATCCATGACAACCTTGGAAGATCTTACATCTGAACTCGAAATATCGGAATTAAAACGGCTGCGCCAGAAACGCCAAAGCCTTTTAGAGGAATGTGAACCCGAAGATGCCAGTCTGTGGGCCATGCTGGATATCATGACCCTTATTCTGGCTTTTTTTATCATGCTCTACAGCAGTCAGGCACATATGTCCCAGGCCTTGGAAGTCAAGCATGTTCCCACAGAAGTTCGCCAACCCGTTGAAAGTGTAAAAACACCGGATAAACCAGTGAAAAAAGCTCACGAATCCGAGTTGGATCTTCTCACCATTGAAGACCGGCTGCACCAAGTCATGGAAAAATCAAATATTTCAAATTACTCCGTTAAAGTCGCAAAGAACAGGCTTGTTCTGACCCTGGGCGAAGACATCAGTTTTCCTTCCGGCCAAGCCAAACTGCTCGACTACATCAAGCCGGCATTAAAGGATATGGCCTCATTTTTCATAACAGAACCCGAATACAAAATTATTGTTGCCGGCCATACGGACAATACCCCCATCCATACAGCTCAGTTCCCCTCCAACTGGGAGTTGTCCGCTGCAAGGGCCATGAGTGTTGCCAAATTTCTGGTTGATTGCCGGGTGGCCCCGGAACGGATCAATATCGAAGGATTTGGCCAGTACCGGCCCATTGGAGACAACACTCATTTTCTGGGCAGGGAAGCCAACCGGCGTGTGGAAATCTCCCTGGTCAGGGAAGCGGCGCAGTCGGAAAATTATTATGAATCTTTTTAGCTAAAAAAACCCGCACAAGGACATCAAGCTTTTATTTGGTCTTATATCCCGTTGTGCCTGCGGTTTTACGGTTCAACAAAAGTCCGGCAGGCTTATTTCATCGATTGCACCCGGCTGCCACACCGGATTTTTATTTTTATCCACAAGCTGTGCCCGTATGCCCTCCGCGTAGTCCGGATGCTTGATCATAAACCGCGCGGCCTTTAAATCCTTCCGGTACACGTCTTCTATTGTTCTTTTTTCATTACTGCGCAGCAGGCAAAGTGTCAGTGCAAGTCCTGTTGGAGAGTTTTCAGAGAGCTTTGTTAATGATGCTTGGCATAGTTCATTACGCTGACTGTATCCGGTAAGCCCTATAAATTCAGGGTACCCTGCAGGGCATTTGCTGAACATCCAGCCTGTTGCCCCTACATCAGGGAAAAAACCTATGCGGGTTTCCGGCATGGCCATAATGGTGTTTTCAGTTGCCACAACCATATCAGCACCTGCCGCAAGCCCCAGTCCTCCACCCATGGTGATACCGTGGGCAAGCACAATTATGGGTTTGGGGAACTTGAAGATGCGAAGGCCGCAGATGTTCATCTAGTGCGTACTAAAGTAGGCATGCCTGTGGGAATATTCAGATCAAGGAAATTTATGCCTCCTGAACTCGAACTCAATTCGGTAGAAAACGAATAAAATCTGGCCGAATTCTAAGCAGAAATTTCACCCGGGTAATAATATTTTCTGGAGATGTTCATCTAGTGCGTACTAAAGTAGGCATGCCTGTGGGAATATTCATCAAGGACTGCATCCTGAACCGAACTCAATTCGGTAGAAAACGAATAAAATCTGGCCGAATTCTAAGCAGAAATTTCAGTGGAAGGCTTTGATGGTTTCAAATAACGAGCAAATATTGATTTGTCCTAAAATAGTCATATTTTATATACTAAAGATTCAGCAAGGATTTGCGTGGGCTGTCCAAGATTTTGAATCTTCAATTGATAAGTTAGGCTGGCTGTGCCAGATAAAATATAAAGGTGATGATATGAAAAAATTTTATGATATCGATAATTTGGGCTGGATGTGTCATATAAAAAATGCAAAAAATGAAGGTGATATGGGAAAGGACATTTGCCAAAAAATAGAACAGATATATCCAGACATTGGACAGTGCGGGATTGATATGAACGTTTCATATGATGATGATAACGAGCGCTGGAAAGTGCATTTGAAAAAAGATAACAAGTCATTGGATACTTTTCTGGAGCCCGGTGATGCTGAACTCTGCATGGAAGGTAAGCAATGCGTAAGCCTTGGCATTGAAATCAGACAGCTCAAGGATAACATTAGAACATAAAAATCTTCGTCCCTAAGCGGTCGAATTTTCTCCGGGGTAAGGCATCGCGCAACAATGAATCACGCATTGGAGCCTCTTGTAGATAAAACCTTTCTGCAAGAGGCGATTTTACAATTGCTGAGCCGCAAGGACATTCGCACGGGCAGGTGGTTTTACAAGCGGCCACAAAAAGACTCCCTTGAAATCCGATTTGGGGATTCATACGTTCTTGACTTCCTGACCCCGTTTCTTATATTGACGGATCAATACTTAATGAATCAGATGATTGACAATGCGAAGAAGGGGAGGCATGAACAACAGCAATAACAAGCCCCAGTCCCGAATCCCCACCAGTCACACCATATTTATTGTCTCCGCAGTCCAGTTTCTGGCACCGTTCATGATGTCTGCAGTTGGCGTGGCCCTGCCCACCATTGGCCGATTTTACGGTGCCAGTGCAGTGTCTCTGGCCCTGGTGGAAATGGTTTATATGCTGGCCATCACCCTGTTTCTTCTTCCCGTCGGCCGGTTGGCCGACATCACTGGAAGAAAAAAAATCTTTGTGTCGGGTGTAGTCTTATTTACTCTTGCCACGATCCTGCTGCCCTTTTCCCCGTCCATCGGCATTTTCATTGCCATTCGGTTCTTGCAGGGCATTGGTGTGTCGTGTACGGTCTCCACTTCCGTGGCTATTCTCTCTTCTGTGGTGCCAAAGGAAAAACGGGGCAAAGCCATGGGCGTCATTGTAGCTTGTGTATACTTAGGTTTGTCCGCCGGTCCCACCCTGGCCGGGCTCATGATCACCTGGCTGGGTTGGCAGTGGATTTTTTTTACTTCCGTCCCCCTTGCCATAGCGGCCCTGATCTTGACCCTTACCCGGCTCAAGGGAGAATGGAGAGGCGCTGAAGGGGAAGCGTTTGACTGGGTGGGCAGCCTCATTTACATGGCAGCGATCTCCTGTCTGATCGTCGGGGTGTCCCACCTTAAAAGCGATGCCTGGGCACCGGGCCTGATGATTGCCGGAGTGGTCTGTATGGCCGGGTTTACAATTTTTGAATACAGACACCCCTCCCCGATCCTGGATATCCACCTGTTGTTGGGAAACCGGGTCCTGGCCTTTAGCAACATTGCCACGGGGATCAACTATGCCGCCTCATTTGGACTCACCTTTTTTTTCTCTTTATACCTGCAGGTGGTCAAAGGCATGTCTGCCCAGGCCACAGGTTTTGTGCTCGTTGCCCAACCGATAATTCAAGCGGCGCTGTCACCTTTGTCAGGCACGCTTTCAGACAAAATTTCACCGGCCAAATTATCCACAGCCGGTATGGCCATCTGCGCCGCAGGGCTTGGGTTTGCAGCCTTTCTCGACCAAGATGCAGGAACCCGGCAGGTGCTGGTGGTGCTGGTTATCATGGGTCTGGGATTTGCTGCATTTTCCACACCCAACATGACCACGGTCATGGGATCTGTGGGGTCAAGGCATTACGGCATTGCCTCCAGCCTTGTGGCCACCATGCGCAGCATCGGTATGCTCACGGCCATGACCATCACTACCTTGCTGCTGAGTATGTTCATGGGTGATGCTGAAGTCAGCACCGCTACAGCCCCGGGATTTTTAAATACCATGCACACGGCCTTTATCATTTTCGCCCTACTCAGTCTGGTGGGGATTATTTTTTCCATGGCCCGGCTGGAGCAAACACCAGGCCCGGCCCTGAAAGGCTGATTATGTTTTTACCCACCACCCAAAAAGAACTTGACGACCGGGGCATTGACCGGCTTGATGTGATTCTTGTCACCGGCGATACATACATTGACTCCCCGTTCATGGGGGTCAGCCTCATCGGCCGTGTCCTGGAATCAAACGGATTTACCGTGGGCATCATTGCCCAGCCGGACACGGACAGCGACCGTGATATCTCCCGTTTAGGCGAACCCCGGCTCTTCTGGGGCATCACCGGCGGGGCCGTGGATTCCATGGTGGCCAATTACACGGCATCAAAAAAACGGCGCAAACAAGATGACTACACGCCTGGCGGAGAGAATACACAGCGACCTGACCGGGCGGTCATTGTATACACCAATCTTGTGCGGCGTTTTTTTAAACCAACCGTACCCATTGTGCTGGGCGGTATTGAAGCAAGCCTTCGGCGCATTGCCCACTATGATTTCTGGTCCAATAAAATACGACGATCCATCCTGTTTGATGCCAAGGCGGATTATCTTTTGTTCGGCATGGCCCACGCCGGGATCGTGGAGCTGGCCCGGGCCCTGAATAACAGGCTAAAAAGGGACAACAAACTGAAAACGGATAACCGGCCAGCAACAACGCCGGCGGATACACAAGACCCTGTTACACAGATTCCGGGCCTGGGATATATCTCGAAAACACCCAAAGGCATAGAATTACCCGCCTATGAAGCAGTTATCAAGGATAAGGACCTTTACATCCAAAGTTTTAAAACCTTTTACGACAATACAGACCCCATGCATGCCGCCCATTTAAGCCAGGCCCATGCAGACCGGTTTCTTGTCCTGAATCCGCCGGCACCGTTCAGTACCACCAAAGAGATGGACGAAATCCACGATTTGGATTTTCAGCGGGATGTTCACCCCTATTACCGGGCATTAGGCCATGTCCGGGCCATGGACACCATCCGGTTTTCCATTCCCACCCATTACGGCTGCTACGGGGAGTGTAATTTCTGCGCCATCACCGTCCACCAAGGCCGGACAGTCAGGTGGCGCAGCAAAAATTCCATCATTGCCGAAGCAAAAAAAATGACCCGGGACAAGGATTTTAAAGGATATATATTTGACCTGGGCGGCCCCACGGCCAACATGTACGGGTATGAGTGCGAAAAAAAACTGAAAAAAGGGGCCTGTACTCATCGGCGCTGTCTGTTCCCAACCCCATGTCCGTCACTGTCACCGGATCACGGCCCCCAGATGGATCTACTCAATGAAATCAGCCACCTTGCCGGCGTCAAAAAGGTGTTTCTCAACTCAGGCATCCGCCATGACCTGATCCTCATGGACAAACAAAAGGGCCAGGCATACTTAAAACAGGTAATCGCCAACCATGTCTCCGGCCAGATGAAGCTGGCCCCGGAACATTGTGCGCCCGGTGTGCTGGCGCTTATGGGAAAACCGGGCATGGACAGCCTTGTTGCCTTCAAGCACCGGTTTGACCGTATCTGCAACACGCTGAATAAAAAACAATACCTGACCTATTATCTGATCGCGGCCCATCCCGGCTGTACCATGCGGGAGATGAATGAACTTAAGACATTTACCCAAAACGAACTTCACATCACACCGGAACAGGTCCAAATATTTACGCCCACTCCGTCCACCTTTTCCACCCTGATGTATTGTACCGGCATTGACCCCTTTGCCATGGTGCCCGTGTTTGTAGAAAAAGACCTCCGGGCAAAAGAGAAACAAAAACAGATCGTCACCCGGAAATCAGGGCACCGGCCCAAAGCCCCATCCCGGCAGAACCGGAATCAGGACAAATTTTCCAGACAGGGCCAAAAGAGCCGCCGCCGGAAAAAATAACGCCTTGCTTATCCGAGCGTACCCGGGGCATTGGTCTTTTGCACCCAAATCCTGCCGGCAGCCAGATAAAAAACCACGGACGCCAGGATAAGATACCCGAACATTTGGGCATTTTTAGTTTTCAGAATATAGGCTAAAGCCACAATGATGGCAGCAGAAATCAAGAAAAAAACGGGTTTGGGGATCTGTTTGAGAATCACCCGGCCCAAATGGGCAAAACGGATATTGCTGACCATCAGGGCGGTGGAAACAGCGGTGAAAAACCAAAGCAGCATGGGACCGGCTATCAGGGATGTACCTAAAACAATCAGGGCACCGGCAGGACTTGGAAATCCGTTGAAAATACCGGCAGGCAGATCCGTGCAGTCCTTGTCCTTGATGACAAACCGCACCAGACGGTAGGCCACACCCACCACATAAATCCCGGCAAAAAACAGAGCAAGGGTGCCGCCACCGCTCATGATCACCATATAGGCCGGGGCCAGACCAAAGCTGACAAAATCAGCGGTATCGTCCAGCCAGGGGCCGTACTTGGTGCCCCCGTGTTTGAGCGCCATGCGCCCGTCAAACAAGTCAAAAAGCTGGCCCATGATGATAACGCAGATGGCCCAGGCATAAAAGTGATGATAGGTCAAAATCAGGCTGGTAACACCGCACATGAAATTGAGCATGGATAAAATATCAGCATAAAGCCGGTTGGGAATAAACTTGAAAATCATGGAGGCCGCAGAAAGGACGATACAAGCCCAAAGTACCCCGTCACCAATATTCAACATTTCGGGACTGGCATCCATCAGGGCGCACAGAATCACCAGGGCAAAACAGATAATGGCCTTGATTTTCCCAAAGTTGTTGGCCGCCCCGGACACCTTGAGCCAGGCCAGCATCCTGCGGGCAAAAAATTGGCCCACCAGTTCAATCACAACAAGGATCCAGATCAGTTTAGGGGAAAGGATAGGCAGTCCGGTGATTGAATTCGGCGTATAGGCAAATCCAACCAGGGGAGGCAGATAGGTAAGCTTGTCGCACATGGGGTCCAGCCACTCTCCCAACGGGGACACCAGATTGCAGCCCCGGGCCACAACCCCGTCAACCCCGTCAAGAATTGCCGCAAATGTGAAAATAAAAATGGACAAAGATTGATAGGGCGAAAAAAAGTAAAGAAAGAAACCCAAGAAAGCAAGAGCTGTGCGCCAGTAGCAGATGGCGTTGGGGTGCATCAGCCACAAATGGGATTCAACAAATTGCCTGACAGACGCCTTTTTCTTCAGGTTGTGGGAAAACCAGAAAAAAAACAGGGTGCCCAAGGCACCGGATCCCATGATTACCAAAATTCGTTCCATGATTCAGCCTTCATATCAGTTAAAAAATTGCATGTAAGATATCATTGCGGTGCAATTTATCATCTTCCCCCTATCCTGGAAATAAAAAACACGGTCCGGATAATATTATCTTTTTTGTTTAGGTATAATGCAAATTAATAGCTAAGGACTCGGAAAAAATAAATTCTACATTTTGCTTGCCTTTTTATCCGTATTCTTCGTTGCGACTTAGGGCACATATTCCAATATGCTCCCTAAGCCGCGCCTTGAATACGAATAAACATTCGGCGCAAAATTTGTAGCATTAATTTTTTCTGAGCCCCTAGCGCCCCCGCATTACTCATTTCATTCAAGGACGTCATGCGAATATGATATTTTCATGGATGAAATCTGAAGTAATCCTTGTAAAACCATTTCTTCAGTGAAGCTGAAATCGCTATGAGAAAATAACCAAAGATGATAATCTTACAGAATCTAATACGTCCACTCGATCATCAAGTTTTTAGGGAATTTTTTCAAATTCAAGGCGGAAATAATTTTTAACCGGAAGAACATACAACATATTTTGAGGATTAAAAATTTTTTCCAATGCCGAAGTTGGGCAAATTAACAAAAACTTGATCATCGAGGTCCAGTATACACTTAAGTTTCAGGTGTGAGGTCTTGCTATATGGGCACAACAGCTTATCAAAATGAAACCATGCCCTTAAAATCACGTTTTGGGGAAAAATCAAAATGGGCCGCTATTGTTTTCAGCTTGATCCTTTTTATTCTCTTCTGTTTGAGTATTTACTTTGCAGCCAGAAATTATGTAATTCACAAAGCAGAACAGGAAATTGAGAATCTGATCCTCCAACATAGGGGGGTACATCATTATATTCAAAGAAATATGCATCCAGAGCTCTACCGACAAAAAGACAATGGAGAAATTACCCAGGAATTCTACTCTCCTGTTATGTTTTCTTCATCTTATATGGTTCGAAACATGCATAACTATATGAATGAGGAGCGGGAAAAGTCAGGTCAGGATACCTTGTACTACAAAATGGCAGCTGATAGTCCAAGAAATCCGGTCAATAAAGCGGATGCAAATGAATCACGGATTCTGAAAATGTTTAACGCCGATCGGGAGTTAACAGAATACAGAGACACTATAAAGATTGATGGGCAGCTGTATCTTCAGGTAGCACTTCCTTTTCTACAGACAACCAAACCATGCTTAAAATGTCACGGCCGCCGTGAAGATTCGCCCCTCCAACTGCAGGAACTTTACCCAGGACAGGGTGGATTTAATGAGAATGTCGGGAGCATAAGAGCTATTGAGTCCATACGAGTTCCACTGGATGAGCGACTGACTATAGCCAATATAGTCATGGTCGCATCTGCCGTTATCGGATTAGGATTTTTAGCGTTAACAGGGTTTAACCGTCGACTTCAGACATTGGTCAATGATCAGACTGAGAAACTCAAAAATAGCGAAGAACGGTTAAATTTGGCCATGCACGGTGCAAATGATGGTTTGTGGGATTGGAACATTCAAAAAAATATAATAGTTTTTGATGAACGATATTACACAATGGCCGGTTACGAACCCTATGAGTTTCCATGCGCATTTGACGAATGGAAAAAACGGGTGCATCCGGAGGATCTTGAAGCGACGGAAAAAGAGATTCAAAAACACATATCCGGTGTTGTCGATATATTTCAATCTGAATTTCGTTTTAAAAAAAAAGACGGACGTTACATGTGGATTAGAGCGAAAGGGCGTATCTTTTCCAGGGATAGCTTGGGGAACTCCTTACGATTTGTCGGCACCCATTCCGACATCACAAGCCTTAAAAATACTGAAACTGAATTGCGATATTTGAGAAATTCCCTTGAAAATATAATTGATTCCATGCCGTCCGTTCTGATTGGCGTGGACGAATGTGGAAAAATAACCCAGTGGAACAACAAAGCCCAACAATCCACAGGAGTAACAAAGGAATCCGCACTCGGACAAACATTTCAAACCGTGTGTCCTGCGCTGTCAGATAAAATAAATCTTGTTAAAAATGCCATCAGTAAAAAAAAGGTGTGCTCAGATCTATGCCACACGAGAATCGAGAATGGTCAGGTCATATATGAAGACATTATCGTTTATCCTCTTTGCGTTAAGAGGATAGAGGGCGCTGTGATCCGAATTGATGACATAACTGAAAAAGTCAGAATGGAAGAGATGATGATCCAATCTGAAAAAATGTTGTCTATTGGTGGCATAGCAGCCGGCATGGCTCATGAGATCAACAACCCCTTGGCGGGAATGGTTCAGAGTGCGAATGTAATGAAATCCCGGTTGGGAAATGTTGATATGCAGGCGAATTTACGCGCAGCGGATGAACTTGGTATCTCCACGAAAGATATCAAATTATTCATGGAAAAAAGAGGAATTTTCCGCATGATTGATGCCATCCAAGAATCGGGCGTACGAGCAGCTGAAATTGTCAGCAGTATGCTCAGCTTTGCAAGAAAATCAGATGCCAACATTTCGTCTCATCAGCCTACTGAACTTATGGATCAAATCCTTGAACTGGCAGCTACAGATTATAATCTAAAAAAACAGTATGATTTTAAATCAATGAAAATTATCAAAGAGTATGCTGATGATCTGCCCCTGCTGCCTTGTGAGGGGGCAAAAATTCAACAGGTACTACTAAACATACTTCGTAATGGTGCTCAAGCCATGGGGGAGGCAAATACTCATTCTCCCCGATTTATCATTCGAATCTACAGTGAAAAGGCTTCCGAAATGGTTTGCATAGAAATAGAAGACAACGGCCCGGGAATGGATGAAGAGACCCGATCGAAAGTGTTTGATCCGTTTTTTACAACGAAACCTGTAGGTGTCGGTACCGGGTTGGGTTTATCTGTTTCCTATTTTATCATTACTGAAAGTCACCAGGGGACAATGGATGTTATTTCAGAACCTGGTAAAGGAACGACGTTTATTATCCGGCTTCCGATCCATCGAAAAAATCAGTAATAGGAACGCGATGACGTTGCCTATTCTACACCGGTAGCCGGATCTGCGGAAAGGGTATAGGTATGAAGTTGCAAATCTTTCATACCAGATCCATATCAATACATAAACGCTGTAAAGTTTTGACTTGCCGGTTTATGATTTTTGAAAACCGTAGTGAATCACAGGTGATCATTAATTTGCGGTCAGAACAAATTCCAGGTGGATGGCAGTTGAATGATTAATCCCACAATCTGCGTACCATATCCCGGCTCAGGTCCCAATAGGCAACCTGCATCTGTGGATCATTGCAGAAAATTTCCAAGGTAATGGTGTTGTCGTATGAAATTGATTTTAATGAATCCACCGCCTGTTGCCAGTCTACGGTGCCTACGCCTAGCGGCAGGTGGTCGTCGTTTCTTGACCGGTTGTCGGAAAAATGGACATGCATAAGGTGCTCCCCGAGCTCATTGCAGAAGATTTCATGGCCATCCTTGCCGAAGTTGGTGTGTCCAAAGTCCAGATGCAACTTTAGGCCGGGTACCCGGGCGATCAATTCTTTAAAAACCGACACCCGATCAAAGGGCGCTTTATAGTTTTCAAACACCAGGGTAAGCCCATAAGATGCGGCCATTTCAACAATGGGCTGCAACGCCTCTATCTGGAATGAAACCAATTGATCTCTCATGGCAGGCGGACAAAAATAGCAGGGATGGATGTTCATCACCCTTGCACCTAAACGGGAAAATATCCGTGCGCACCGCTCAAGCTCCTTTAAACAGGCCTCCCTGATCCCAGGCACCGGGTATGCATAGGGAAGGCAGGGGTCGGTATGCCCGGTGATACCAAGTTCGTGGGTATCCAGAACAGTTTTAAGTCGTTCCGTATCCACATCTGCAGCATTGGGACCTTCGAGGGTTAGATCCAGGAACTCAAAACCGGCTTTGCCGCATTGCTCGGCTTCTTCGTAAACCGATTTTAACGGGTTGTTCATTACACCTATCTTCATGGCGACATCTTTGCATTGAATTGGTTGCTGTCTGACGGCTTTACGCCTTACCACAAGCATTCATGAAGGTTAACGGATTTTGCGTCTTTGTGCAAGCAGATTGGCCTGGGGGGATCTTGCCTGTCGTATAGGTAAATTGCGACATAATACATGCCCTCCTTTAAAAATGTTGAAACTCGATGATCGAGTGAAATCCATCCTGATGACTCAGGTCATAGACAGTATACAAAATTTTCAGGATCAAAAGCTGAGATTTTTTAAGTCAGGGAAATGTCTGTACTGTGGCCCTGTGCACTTGATTTGTTATTGCTGAGGGGTTCTGAAATTCAAATAGTCCGCTTAAATAAATCAACAGGTGAGGAATCTATTTCAAAAATAAAATCGAATTCCAGATATTATTTCAAGTATAGAAATTGAAATAGTAGTTTCTTTTTGATACAATTTTTACAAAATATCTTTCGCTCTGTCTGTTTAGCGGTCTCAATCTGCAGATAGCTTTTAGGATTTAATCATTACAAGTAGTTTACCCTTTTGAATCAAGGATGGATAATTTTCTATACAATGGCAGTATATCAAAAGAGGAAACAAAAATGAATGATCCATCGGTTGCACCCAAAGGAACATCTTTCAATCTTGAAAAATTTGTCGATTATGCAAGTGGTTCGGTTGTAAGCAAAACTCTGCTTAAACGAGATCTTGGGAATATAACATTATTCTCATTCGACAAGGGCCAGGGTTTAAGCGAACACACCGCACCATTTGATGCAGTAGTTTTTATTTTAGATGGCCAGGCTAAAATCACTATAGGAGGTGAACCACAAAATGTAAAAACAGGCGAAATGATCGTCATGCCGGCGAATATATCTCATGCTCTTAAGGCGAACGAACCGTTTAAAATGTTGTTAACGATGATTCGAAGTAAGGAATAACCGGCCCAACTGTAAAAGTGACAATGTGGAGGTAAAATGCAGATAGACTTGTCTACTGAATATCTCAGTAAAGTCACAGAGACAATCAAAAAATGGATTGAAAAACATGACTTTCAGCCTCTTGGTGAATTTTGTGGCAAATTGAGTCAATCCAAATCTGAAAGCCCTGCTGTATTTGAACGGGTCCAGTTTATGAAATATTTCAACGGGCTTGATTCTATTGTCGGCCATTTTTTGTAGGGGCAATCCCCCTGTGGTTGCCCTCGTTAGGGCAGGCACGGGGGCCTGCCCCTACAGTTTGGGCCAAACAATGATCAAGGCCTATTTCAACTGATTTTATGAAAGGAAAAGATTATGAGCAAAAAAGTATATATTGAAACGGAAGACTGTATTGGCTGTGAAAATTGTGTGGAGCTTTGTCCAGAAGTTTTCGGGTTTGACGCCCAGGAGAACGTGGCATTTGTCATTATGGAGGAAGGAGGTCCCGAAGAATGCATTGACGAAGCGATAGAAGACTGCCCGGTTGAATGTATCCATTGGAAGGATGAATGATGCACGGTGTTCTTATTGTACTTTTTCATTTCTATGTGCAAAACGGGGCTGTTAAGAAATTTGATCATCAATAATGAATATAATAGCGGACAAAGCCGCAGATGTTCACGTTAGCAAGCAATATTGATTGATTTGCAGAAAATTGAGAGCATGCATTTAAGGGACGCGGAAAAAATAACTCCTACATTTTGCTTGCCTTTTTATCCATAGTCTTCGTTGCAACTCAGGGCACATATTTCAATATGCTCCCTAAGCCGCGCCTTGAATACGAATAAAAATTCGGCGCAAAATCTGTAGCATTAATTTTTTCCGAGCCCCTAACTGGATGGCTCGATAGTAAAAATCGAACTCAGCAACGTTCAAAATAACCTAAAAGGAGGTATTTCAAAATGGAACGCAACAAAAAACTTTTCATTTATAATGACACCCGCAAGGATCAAGTATGGCAAATTTACTCTGAGGGTGTCATCAACAAAAGGATTACGGTTGGTCAGGCAAGGCACATTTATACTATTACCCTCAGTGGCGATGTGATGATTCAGTTTAGAATTGATGATGCTGTTTACCTTAATGCTATCTACACATACAGCACTGACAGTTGGTCGAGCCATACTGATAAGCCAAATTTGATACAGCTCTCCACATCTCAGAGTGTGGTAAACGTTACATCAAGCTATGACCCAGACAGTGAATAATAAAAAATCATAGTGTTAATCTTAAGGTTGCAGCACGTTACGTCAGAAATTGATAGCCTCAGCTTCTTGCACTTAGGGGGCAGTTCCTGATTTTAATGAATGAAAATGAAAAAGCATGCTAACCAGTCATACCAGCGGATTTGCGGGACTTCGCTTCGCTCCAGCCCGCAAACCGCTGAATTTTGCGTTACATTCTATAGAAAGTTGATTCCGCTTTGCCATCCCTACCTGTTGACTATGTATATAATTGTTGGCCCATAGCCTCAATTCAAAGGCGTTCGATACTTTTGTTAAAGCTCAGTCCTTGGAATCTCCCATCGACGTAACCAAACCATCGTTAACCTCTGGGGAAACCATTCAAATACCGGTGTATAGCTTATTTGCGCGAAATGCCGGTTGGCCTGCTCGTTCTGTGAAAAATTTGCTCCGGGATCATCCCCAAGCACAACGACCATGCCGCCGATAATGTTCATCAGGCTGCATAAAGGTATCGGATGCCACGATCGTCAACACACTTGGGGATGATCGTCAAAAAGGTGATATTAATCCTTGCCTATTCCGGATGAATGATCTTAGACTTAAAACATGTAAAACCAACACAGGATGTTTGAAATGGAACATGAAGTGGCCTTTTTTAAACCATATCCACTGAAGAAAGGACAGAAAATCCGGCTCGAAGATTCTCCGCTCCAAGGAGACTGGGAGGTCGTGGACATTACACAGTTTAAAGTTACGATCCGATGCCCGATAACACAAAAGGAGCTGACAAAGGACCGGTTTTTCTTTTTCGCCGAAACAAAGAAGGACCAATGGCCGAAGGAATAGTTCTATTAAGGAACGGGTCTTAAATAACTGGCCCATTTTGCTATCCCCGGGAGCGCGGGCGTCCCGCTCGCATCTTAACAGCAGGCGGGACGCCCGCGCTCCCAGGTTAAATTGTTTCGGACTTAAAGAATCACGTTAAACAAATACCCCACCAAAAGGATACCGCAGGCCACAACGCCGACAAATACGGCGATCAGTCGGGGTTTAAGCACTTTCCGCAGGATAACTATTTCCGGCAGGGACAGGGCAATGACACTCATCATGAATGCAAGGACAGAGCCAAGTGCCGCACCCTTGCCCAGGAGCGCCTCAACAACAGGAATGACTCCGGCGGCATTGGAGTACATGGGTACACCGATCAGGACAGAGACAGGCACAGACCACCAGGAGCCCTTGCCCATGATGGAGGCCATGACCCCTTCGGGGACAAAACCGTGGATGCCGGCACCGACAGCGATACCCAGAATGACATAGATCCAGACTTTGCCGATGATCTCTTTCACGGCATCCCATCCGTATATGAAGCGTTCATTCCAAGTCAGTTTTTCTTCTTCCACCTCAACATCGGCCATATTGGCCTGGGTTACCCAGTCTTCAATATGATTTTCAAGCTTGAGCCGTCCGATAACCCACCCGGCCCCGATGGCAATAAAAAGACCGGTACCCAGGTAAATGGCGGCAACTTTCCATCCCAAGAGCCCATATAAAAGTCCCAGGGCGATTTCATTGACCATGGGAGCGGCAATAAGGAAGGAAAAGGTCACCCCAAGAGGCACCCCTGCTGTTACAAAACCGATAAATAAGGGTACTGCAGAACAGGAGCAGAACGGCGTCACAATGCCCAGCAGTGCGGCCAGAATATTGCCTGCAAATTCACTTTTGCCGGACAGGAATGCCCGGGTTTTTTCAGGGGTAAAAAAACTTCTGATAATGCCCACGCCAAAAACAACCAGGAAGAGCAGCATCATAACCTTAGGGGTATCATAAAGAAAAAACTCTATGGAAGCCCCCAGGTGGGAGCCCTGGCTGATCGACAGCACATCATAGGTCAGCCATTGGGATAATCGGGGCAGTTTATTATAAATCAGCCACCACAGGACAACGCCTGTTAATCCCATGAAAAGATTTAACACCAATCCTGAATTTTTAGTTTTTTGAATTGCCCCTGTTTGGGTAGTATTTGTATTCATCTTAACACCTTTTTGTGTTTTGTGTTACAGTCTGCATGACGCCCTCTTACCAAATCGTCAAAGCGAAATATATAGATTCACTCACATATTGTCAAGCGTTGCGATAAAAAACACCCCTTTGGCTCCCAACGGTATTAACACTATTAACACACTGCAATATAAATATTAAAATATCGTTAGCTTTAACATTTTTTATTGATTCAAATATGGAAAGTGATTTATTTAATTCGCTGTATGACTAATCATAAATTAAAATTGGTATTATTTTATGGATAAAGCACTGGCTTTGCTTAAGGCGATATCAGATAAAAACAGACTGAGGATATTAAGTGTCCTGTTGGTGCACGAGGAGTTATGTGCCTGTCAGATCACCGAATTTCTAAAGGTTGCAGGGGCAACAGCATCTCGCCACTTGAGCCAGATGGTTAATTCCGGTGTACTTCAAAACCGTAAACAGGGAAGATGGGTATATTTCCGGTTAAACAGGGACGATGCTTCGTTAAACCCTCTTTTTAAGTGGATCAATCGAGAAGTTGAAAACAGCACACAGGTGACACAGGATCTGAAAGCATTGGAGAAAATACTGTGTATCCCTTGTGAAAACCTAAGTCGACAGACTGTTACAAAATGCTAATTTTCCCAATTTCTTCGTTGGAAAAATTATCTATTCCGTAACAGCCTGTCGGAAACAAAGGAATGGCAAATTATGAACAAAAAACTCAAAATATTATTCCTCTGCACGGGGAATTCATGCCGGAGCCAGATGGCCGAAGGCTGGACAAAGAAATTAAAAGGCGACCGCATAGAGGCGTATTCAGCAGGGATTGAAACCCACGGTCTCAACCCCAATGCCGTTAAGGTGATGGCAGAAGCCGGTGTGGATATCTCCACCCATAAATCAAAACTGGTAGATGAATTCAGGGATACTGAGTTGGATACAGTGATCACGGTCTGCGGCAATGCCCATGAAACCTGCCCGTACTTTCCGCCCCGCTGTAAGGTCCTCCATGTCGGATTTGACGATCCGCCGAAAATGGCTGAGGAACTTGCCGCAAAGGGTGAAAGTAAGGAACGGCAGCTGGACTGCTATCGAAAAATCAGAGATGAAATTCGGGGATTTGTCGAAGGACTGCCTGAAAACATAAACAAATAAAAAGGAAGAGAATATGAGTACAGACTTTGACAACGATCGCAAAATGACCAGCATATTTGAGCGATATCTAACGGTTTGGGTTGGCTTATGTATTATCGGCGGGATTTTTTTGGGCAAAATAGCCCCTAACCTTGCCAAGACTTTGGACGCACTGTCCATTAATGTAAACGGTGCTCCGGTTGTGTCCATACCGATTGCAGTCTGCCTGTTTTTCATGATGTATCCCATCATGGTGAAAATCGACTTTGCATCGGTCATCAAGGCCGGAAAAAGCGGGAAACCGGTATTTTTGACCCTGTTCATAAACTGGTGCATCAAACCCTTTACCATGTATGCAATTGCCCTGTTCTTCTTAGGATTTCTTTTGAAATCCTTTATCGGGGCTGAGGCCATGGATCTTGTGAAGATGCCCTTTGGTCTTGATCTGCCGGTGGGTGCCGAGCATGGAGCAGGCGTTGTGGTATTGCAGGACGGTATTAAAATGCTCCAGATCCCCTTGTGGCGAAGCTATTTCGCCGGATGCATTCTTTTGGGGATTGCGCCCTGCACCGCCATGGTTCTTGTATGGGGGTACCTGTCCCGGGGCAACGATGGCCTGACCCTTGTAATGGTGGCATTGAATTCTCTTACAATGCTGGTCCTGTATGGGGTACTTGGCGGCTTTCTGCTTGGCGTAGGCAAACTACCCGTTCCCTGGCAGGCGCTCTTATTGTCTGTGGCCATTTATGTGGCCCTGCCGCTTGTGGCCGGGTTTTTCTCAAGAAAATGGATCATCGGGGCAAAAGGAGAAACCTGGTTCAAGGAAAAATTTTTAGGTGTCTTGACTCCGGTTACCATCTCTGCCCTTTTGTTGACCCTTGTTCTACTGTTCAGTTTTAAAGGGGAAGTCATTACGGCAAATCCATTGACCATACTCTGGATAGCCATTCCGCTCTTTATTCAGACAATATTGATCTTTGCCATTGGATATGCAGCGGCCAAATTTTTAAAATTTAAATATGAAGATGCAGCACCCGCGGCAATGATCGGGGCATCCAATCATTTTGAAGTCGCCATTGCAACTGCTGTTATGCTGTTTGGCCTGTCTTCCGGCGCCGCCCTTGCCACAGTGGTTGGTGTTCTGATCGAAGTACCGGTCATGCTGATGCTGGTCGGCTTTTGCAAAAAAACAACCCATTGGTTTGAGAAGTAATAAAATCAGGATGCGGTCATGATGTGCTCTACCTTGGGAAAGAGTCTTAAATAGCTTTCACATTTTGCTATATCCGGGAGCGCGGGCGTCCCGCCTGCTTTTTACTGCAGGCGGGACGCCCGCGCTCCCAGGTCCGGTATAGGCAGCAGGATCGCTTATGACTTTTCGGCACTAATTTTTAACTTTGGCTTTTGCGCAAGATTAATGGTACCATAAAACCATTACATCGGTTGACAGACTGTTGAGAACATTGTGAACTTAAGAATCCGTCATGGACAACACCACAGATACTCATCAGATATTCAAAATTGCAGGTCTGGCCTTTTTGCTGAACCTGATTTTAACGCTTGTAAAGGTGCCCCTTGCTATTTTCACCGGCAGCCTAGCCATTACAGCCAGCGCCATTGATTCCGGAACAGATGCCGTGGCATCCTTGGTCATTTATGGTGGCATCAAGCTCTCTACCCGCAAAACCCGTTCCTTTCCCCTGGGGCTTTACAAACTCGAAAATGTAGCGTCCGTAACCATTTCCCTTTTTATTTTTATTGCCGGATATGAAATCGTTAAACAGATCTTTTCGTCGAGCGACAGCCTTGTGCAAATCACGCCGATTTCCATTTACCTTTTGGCCGGCAGCAGCCTTGCAATATTCGGGTTTGGACAATACGCCCTCCACGTCGGAAAAAAGACCCGGTCTCCGGTCCTGATTGCTGAAGGCCGGCATCGCCAGGTGGATGTCCTGTCATCCATTGTGGTCCTGGTATCTGTCCTGTTCAGCTATTTTGATCTGCAGACCGACGTTATGGGAATCTCCATTGACCGGATTGGCGCAGCATTGATTATTCTTTTCATTGCAAAAACCGGCGGGGAACTTTTGTCAGACGGCATGCGGGTCCTTCTGGATGCATCTATTGATTTTCCCACCCTGAACAAAATACGCAGCCTTATCCATCAAGAACCTGCCGTGGATGAAATCAAATCCCTGATCGGACGCAACGCCGGGCGGTATCGCTTTATCCAGGCTGACATCACCCTAAATGTCAACGACCTTGAAGCGGCGCACAAGATCAGTGAAGTAATCGAAAACCGGATTTTAACCCAAATTCCTAATATCGAAAAAATAACCATTCATTATGAACCAAGAGTACGAACCCATGATATTCTGGCGTTGCCCCTGTCGGATAAAAGCGGGCAGATCAGCCCTCATTTCGGGGAAGCCCCGTACTTTGCACTACTCCACCGTCACATAGATAAGCATACCATTGATGCAAAAAAAGTTATGGAGAATCCCCATTGTACCGTATCAACGGCAAAGGGAATCCGTGTGGCAGAATGGCTGGTTGATCAAAAAATAACCCATGTGGGAATAAAAGAGGATGTTTCCCATAAAGGTCCGGGATATGTGCTGTCCAGCGCAGGGATAAAAATAATCCGGATTTCATCCAGACACCTGAGTGGTGCGGTGCGGGAAATAATGATTCCGGAACATACAGCCTCACCCGATTCCTGAAAAATATTTGAAGACGCACGAAAAACTGGGAACATGGAACAGCGATGAATGGCAGAAAATCGATTGCCGACCATGAATCATGAAAAGGGCCGTATCGCTTACAAATGAAAATCAAGGCCCTTAAAATTCCGGGTACATAGTTTAATATGCCCCCGGAATTTTACTTTGACAGGCTGCTATATAGACCGGCCCGCTTCTTCAGCCTCGGCAACGCAAAACATTAAATGCCTGGGTGTTTTGGCATCTCCAATCATATGAAATTTTGCCCGGCTTTGTTTTTCCAAGTGTTTGGCATCCCTGACCGGCTGGTATTTTTCCGAAATGACAACCGTATCAAACCCCTCAAGAGTTACAGGTTCTCCATTGGATGTAAAGCTTACACCATCATCGGTAAAGGATTTAACGGACACCTTCTTATGTAAAATGACGCCGCAGGCTTTCAGGCGCTCCCGCAGATAATACCGATCATTGGAGGACATCTCTTCAGCAAAACTTTTTTTGCGGTTCAGGACCACCACCTCTTTTCCCAGATCACCCAGTTTATGGGCCGTGATCAACCCGGTGAACCCGCCGCCGAGTACAATCACTCTGTCACCGGCAGCCTGTGCATCGGTGAATACATCCACACTGGTGATAAGCTTCATCTTACTTTTAAACAGCCCTTTGATCACGGGCATATCCGGCATGGAGCCCGTGGCCAGAATCACATGATCAGGGTCAAAGGAGGCCATAACTTCGGCGGCCAACGGGGTGTTGTAATCCACGGCCACACCAAGACGCTCAAGCTCGTTTTTAAAAAAGTGTAAAATATCGCCCAGCTCCCCCCGCCCGGGTGCTGTGGCAGCCAGGGCCAGAAGCCCGCCCTGGTCTGAACCTTTTTCTACTATTTTCACCTGATGCCCTCTTTGGGCAAACATCCTTGCAGCGGCAAGCCCGGAAGGCCCGGCCCCGGCCACAAGAATTTTTTGACTTTTTTCCGGGGCCTTTTCTTCGGCCAGTTTAAATTCCCGGCCCACATCGGGATTGACCACACAGGAACCCGGTTCCTTGGCAAGCACGGCATGGATACACCCCAGACAACAGCCCACACAGGGCCGGATAAGAGAGGCATTTCCTGATTTGGCCTTATTCGGATATTCCGGATCTGCAATAATGGAGCGCCCCAATGCGACCATATCCGCCTTTCCATCCTTGATGGCGGCATTGGCCATAGCCGGGTCTTTGATCCGCCCTACGGTGATCACAGGCACATTGACCACCTGTTTAACCGCCTCAGCCATGTGAATAAAACATCCCTGGGGTGTATACATGGACGGAATAGTCAGCTCCGTAGAGCCGTAAACACCACCGGACACATGGATATAAGCCGCCCCGGCCTGCTCTAAAAGCGGAGCAATGCGCAGGGTATCGTTAAGTTCCCAGCCGTTTTCAATGTAATCATTGCCATTGATGCGGATGCCCACAGGATAGTCCGCACCTGCAATATTCTTTACCGCCTCAATCACCTCAAACAAAAACCGGGTACGATTCTCAAAACTGCCGCCGTACTCATCGGTGCGGATATTGGAATTGGGTGCCAGGAACTGGTTGATCAGGTATCCATGGGCCCCGTGCAGTTCTATGAAATCAAACCCGGCCTCCCGGCACCGCCGGGCGGCCTGCCCAAAACAATCCGCAAGCTCTTTGATCTCCTCTGCTTCCAGCGCACGAACCTCTCCTTTAACCACGGCAGGTGCCGGAATAGCCGAAGGTGCCACTTTTTCCGGCAGATAAGATTGGCGCCCCCCGTGCATAAGCTGAACCCCAAAACAGACATCATATTCCTTAATCCGTTTAACCATTCTTTTCAGCGCCGGAATACATGAATCCTCATACATCTGGGGCAGATCAGGCAATTCCTGACCACTGGGGTGAACCCCGCCACCACCCACAAGCATCATGCCGACACCGCCTCTGGCCCGGGCGGCAAAATATTCCGTAAGCTGATCTGTGACATGGCAATTTTCATCCACACCGAAATTAATACTCATGGCCGACATGAGCAGCCTATTTTTCACTTCCATGTGTTGAATCCGGATGGGACTGAAAAGATCTGACAGCATAAGTACACTCCTATGATGATTGAAACGGTTAAGGGTCAGCCTTTATTTAGGGTCATGAGAAATCTTAAAATAAAATCGGCGCAGGTCTCATCAACACAGGCACATCCGGGTTGTTAATTGGCTAATTTAATTTTGACAATTTTGCCTTTTTTGTTTAGATAGGCAACCCCTTGGGCAAGGGGTGTTCCGGAAGAGGAGTCAACGATAACGATTTGTCGTTCATCCAATACGTTCGTTGATAATTCTTTTTTACGCGTAACCCGTTCTAAAGCATCTTTGGACACAGAATCATTTTTTTGATTCGATGATCTTGTTTTACCTTTATTTTTATCGGTTTCTTCGGCCAGCTGGTAGCGCATCTTATTTCTTTCAGCAATGAGCTTACCGACGCCGGAGTAATTGTCATCCTCATTTTTACAGGATGGTAATACAACCACAAAAAAACACAGAAAAGAGATCAAAAAAAAACGCATTCAGCTATCTACATTGAAACTTGATTTAAGTTTATTGAACCTCTTCCACGGTAAAACGGCGGTTCAGCCTCATGGTTGAAAACAAGCCATAAATATCTTGTGCAACATTGATGACCTTTAACTGACGATTGGCCTGGCTCAGGGAATTATAGGCTGCAATAATCACACCAATACCAACGGAATCCACCATGTTTACGCCATCAAGATCAATAATTAAGGTACCCTGGGAGGAATTGACGGCGGAAAGCAGTTCCCCTTTAAACGCGTCAGCCATGGACGCAACGACATCTTCACCGGGCTTAACTATAGTCTGGTCCTCAATAGTGACTATTTCATTCATGTTTCTCTCCTTTTACAATGCGTGTAACTTTGCATATTAACTTAAAACCTATTTTTGTTCAAATCTAAAAGCTTAAGAACCCTCAAAATACGCATATTCATTTTTCCCTTGAATTTAAATTAAAAACCACGTATATAGTAAAACTTCCCGACTGATCAAGTCGGGCGGATAATTCTGATCGGTCGCCTCGTAACAGAGGGCCATGAACCTCGTCAGGTCCGGAAGGAAGCAGCGATAAGTGATACCTTCTGTGTCGTGGATTGATCCCGGTCACGCAATTATCCGCCCTATTTGATCAGCCGGGTTTTCTTTTTTTACCACCCTTTTATATCTTGACATGTTTTCAAACAGACTTATTTTTCAGCCATAATTTATTATTTTATTAATTTTTAAACACCTAAATATAAGGGATTTTGGAGCAAACACATTGGTACTCAAAGAGAATAAAAACAACGCTGACGGGAAAGCGAAAAAAACCGATTCCCCGAATACTCCTGAGACAGACGAGCAAAAAAATTCCGATGAAGGAAACAACCTGGAAGATAAAGATGATAACAAAGGGGTTGAAGATCAGTTAAACGAGCAAAAAGAAAAAGTGCTCAGATTATCTGCGGAATTTGAAAATTTCAAAAAGCGAAAGCAAAGAGAAATTGATGAGTTCAAGAAATTTGCCAATGAAACCATTTTCAGACAGCTGCTTTCTGTGGTTGACAATCTTGAGCGGGCCATTGGCTCGGCCACAAATGCAGTTGAGGAAGCAAGTTTGCTTGAGGGCGTAAAGCTGACGCACAAAGAGATCCTCACGCTGTTTGAATCCTTCAACGTAAAGCTGGTTGAGGCAGAAAATCAGCCCTTTGACCCCAATTTTCATCAGGCAGTCACGCATGAACAGAATGATGATGTGCCGGACAATACCGTCATTAATGTTCTGCAAAAAGGATATATGCTTCATGACAGACTGCTTAGGCCGGCCATGGTGATTGTCTCAAAAAAGAGTTGAAAGTCAGACTCAAAAAAATACTAAAGAAGATTAAAGATATTTAGAAAGGAATTGTTATGGGTAAAATTATTGGAATCGACCTTGGCACAACCAATTCATGTGTCGCGGTCATGGAACCCGGTGGAGAGGCAAAAATTATTACCAATGCCGAAGGCGGCAGAACAACACCGTCCATTGTGGCGGTCACTGAAAACGGAGAGCGCATTGTCGGCCAGACTGCCAAGCGCCAGGCTGTAACAAACCCTGAAAATACAATTTTCGGTGTAAAACGTCTCATTGGTAGAAAGTTCAACTCAAAGGAAGTCCAGAATGACATTCCCATACTTCCATATATAATAGAGGCAGCCGCCAACGGCGATACCCGAATCAACATCAGGGGCAAACAATACAGCCCTGCCGAAGTTTCCTCGTTTATTCTCGGCAATATCAAAAAAACTGCCGAGGATTACCTTGGGGAAGCCGTAACCGAAGCCGTTATTACGGTTCCGGCCTATTTTAACGACAGCCAGCGCCAAGCGACCAAAGATGCCGGTAAAATTGCAGGCCTGGAAGTCAAACGGATTATAAATGAGCCCACAGCCGCATCCCTGGCCTATGGCCTAGATAAAAAAGGTGAGGAAAAAATTGCGGTTTTCGACCTTGGCGGCGGTACATTTGACGTCTCTGTCCTTGAAATCGGTGACGGGGTTTTTGAAGTAAAATCCACCCACGGTGATACACATTTAGGCGGTGAAGACTTTGACTTGAGAATCATTGACCATCTGGCAACCGAATTTAAAAAAGACCAGGGCATTGACCTGCGTAGCGATAAAATGGCTTTACAGCGTCTTAAAGAGGCTGCTGAAAAGGCAAAAATGGAGCTGTCAACATCCACGGAAACCAGCATCAACCTTCCCTTTATTACAGCGGACGCATCCGGGCCCAAGCATCTGGACATGAAACTGACCAGAGCGAAACTGGAGTCCCTTGTGGCCGACCTTTTGGACAAACTGGAAATCCCCTGTAAAACAGCGCTGAAAGACGCACACATGAAACCCGGCGATGTGGATGAGGTGGTTCTGGTTGGCGGCATGACCCGTATGCCTGCGGTTCAGGAACGTGTTGAAAAAATATTCGGCAAAAAACCCCATAAGGGTGTTAACCCGGATGAGGTGGTTGCCATGGGTGCAGCCGTCCAGGCCGGCGTACTCCAGGGTGATGTGAACGACGTGCTCCTGCTGGATGTTACCCCGCTTTCTTTAGGCATTGAGACCCTTGGCGGCGTTATGACCAGGCTGATTGAAAAAAACACTACCGTTCCCACCAAAAAGAGCCAGGTATTCTCCACGGCCGCCGACAACCAGCCGGCCGTGTCCATTCACGTTCTCCAGGGTGAACGCCAGATGTCTGCAGACAACAAGACCCTGGGTCAGTTTGAACTGTCAGACATTCCCCCTGCCCCCAGGGGCGTTCCCCAGATTGAGGTAACCTTTGACATTGATGCCAACGGTATTGTCCACGTATCCGCCAAGGACAAGGCCACAGGCAAAGAACAGTCCATCCAGATTACGGCAGCGTCCGGCTTAAGCGAAGATGAAATCCAGCGCATGGTGAAAGACGCTGAGATGCACGCTGACGAAGATAAAAAGAAACGTGAACTGGTGGATACCAAAAACCAGGCCGAGGCCCTGGTGGACCAGACCCAAAAAACCCTGAAAGAACACGGGAGCAAAGTCGATGAAGCCACCAGGAAATCCATTGAAGATGCTGCCGAGGCCCTGAAGCAGGCTAAAGACTCCGACAACCTTGAGGATATCAAGGCCAAAATCGAAACGCTGTCCCAGGCCTCCCACAAACTGGCCGAAGTGATGTACCAGCAGGCACAGACAGACAGCCAGGCCGGACAGGCCGACGGTGCTGATGCGGGTGCAGGTGCTGGCCATGACGATGATGATGTGGTTGATGCGGATTTTGAAGAGGTCAAAAAAGATAAATAGCACCCTTTTCAGGGCGGAAATTTGATGTTGAATATAATCCTGCCGGAATCTATATTGACCCGGCAGGATTTTTATTAGTATTTTAAAAATAGGCTGAAGCACGGAAGGACACGGAAATGAGTTTGATTTTTGAAGAAAAGACGTCAACTTTGGCAGTCACCCCAAAGTACGGATTGAGGGCTTTGCGCTCAAACTTTCAGTGCTTTCCGTGTCTTCCGTGGTTGTAAACAGGAGATGTTGATTTAACATGATCATTACCGACATCCTCCGGCAGAACAACTCACTTTACCCGGAAAAAGCAGCGTTAATTGAACGAATCCCGGCCACAGGCCGGCGCACGCAGATCACCTGGTCCGACTTTTACCGGCAAAGCGTTCAGACAGCCAATGCCCTGCAGGCAAACGGCATTAAAAAGGGTGATAAAGTGGTTCAGCTTATGACCAATTGCCTGGCGTGGCTGCCCGTTTATTTCGGGGTACTATATACCGGAGCCTGGATCGTTCCCTTGAATTTCAGGTTTGAATCAGAAAAAATCCGTTTGTGCACCGTAACAGCAGAAGCCAAGGTTTTTATTTTCGGCCCTGAGTTTGTGGACCGGATAGAAGAAATCAGGCAGGAATTATCCCGATTTGTAAAATTGTGGATATATACAGGACTGGAAAATGATTGTCCGGACTGGGCCTGTTCTTTTAATCAATTCATCTGTGACGCAGACGGGCTCACACCTCCGGATGTAGCGCTAACGCCTGAAGACGATGCCGCCCTGTATTTCACCTCGGGTACCACCGGCACCCCCAAGGCGGTTCTGCACACCCACAGGGCGTTGATGCATGCATGTGAGGTGGAAAACAATCACCACAGCCAAACCCATGATGACGTATTCCTGTGCATCCCGCCCCTTTACCACACGGGTGCTAAAATGCACTGGATGGGCTCTTTTCTGGTGGGGGGAAAATGCGTCCTGCTCAACGGCGTCAAGTCAGAATGGATCATTGAAGCAGTCTCCGAAGAAAAGTGCACCATTGTGTGGCTGCTGGTACCCTGGGCCCATGACATTCTCATTGCCATTGACGATGGCCGGATCAACCCCGCCGACTACACCCTTTCCCAGTGGCGCCTCATGCACATCGGGGCCCAACCCGTTCCCCCGAGCCTGATCCGGAACTGGCGCAAATATTTTCCTGATCAGGATTACGACACCAATTACGGCTTGACCGAATCCTCAGGTCCCGGGTGCGTCCATTTAGGCGTGGCAAACGCAGACCGCATCGGCCCCATCGGCATTCCCGGATACGGCTGGCAAGCCCGGATTGTTGACAAGCAAGGCAATCAACTGCCCTTTGGTGAAACCGGCGAACTTATTGTCAAAGGCCCTGGGATGATGAAAGAATACTACAAAAATCCCGAAGCCACGGCCAAAACCATAAAAAACGGATGGTTGTTTACAGGGGACATGGCCAGGTCCGACAAGGACGGATTTATCTGGCTTGTGGACCGCAGAAAGGATGTAATCATCTATGGCGGGGAAAACATTTTTCCTGTGGAAATTGAAAATTTCTTCCTCAAACATGACAAAATCCGGGATATTGCGGTGATCGGTGTGCCTGACGAACGTTTAGGGGAAATTCCTGCCGGCATTATCAGCCCTAAGCCCAATACCATGATGTGCGAACAAGATATTCTTGATTTCCAGAGCACGCTTCCCAGGTACAAACAGCTGAAAAAAATATTTTTCGGCGATGTGCCCAGAAACCCCACCGGCAAAATAGAAAAGCCCAAACTGAGAAGGATTTATGCTGAAGACAAACGCAAAGCCATGGAAATTCTGCTCAAATAAAGGGGACATAATATGACACGTATGGCCAGACGTTTTAGCGCATGGGCAATGCTCCTTATCTCCACCATGATACTGGTAATCTTACCCTGCAATGCAGCCCAGTCCCTTGATGATGAAACCGCCAAAATCGTCTCGGGTATTGAAGCAAAATACGCCCAAAAAAGTTTTAGTGCCGATTTTGAACAGGCCTCACGTTTGACCGCCCTGGATGTGACTGAAATTGCCAAGGGCAAAGCCTGGTTCAGCCACCCGGGAAAGATGAAATGGGCATATCAAAGTTCAGACAACCATGAAATCATCACCAATGGAAAAAACCTGTGGATCTACCGTCCCGAAGAAAACCAGGTGATGACCGGAGATGCCGCCCCGTTCTTCCAATCCGGCTCCGGTGGCGCATTTCTGGCAGATATCCGCAAAATCAGAAAAGAGTTCACCATTGAACCGGGCAAATCGGGAGAAAACTTTTCACAACTTGTGCTGACGCCTAAAAAGGAAACGCCGGAGCTTGCAAAAATACGTATCATGGTGAATCTTCCAGGGTATGAAATTCCTGTCGTGGAAACCGAAAATATTTACGGAGACACCACCAAATTCATATTTACCAATATCCGGTTCGTTACCTTTGACGAACAGATATTTGAATTTACCCCTCCACCGGGGACTGAAATTATAGAGATGGACTGATGACGACTAAAAATTCTACACTCCACCAGAAGATCCGGGATTTGGCCAAGGCAAAAAAGGCCATCATCCTGGCCCATAATTACCAGCCTGCTGAGATCCAGGACGTAGCGGATGTGTGCGGCGATTCCCTTGAAATGAGCATAAAGGCGGCAGCTACGGATGCGGATATTATTGTTTGCTGCGGGGTGCGCTTTATGGCTGAGACCGCAGCTATCTTGTGCCCGGATAAAATAGTGCTTATGCCCAATCCCGATGCCGGGTGCCCCATGGCAGATATGGTGAGCCCCGAGGCGTTAGTCAAGCGCAAGGGCGACCTTGGCGGCATCCCTGTCATCACCTACGTCAACTCATCTGCGGCAGTAAAAGCCGTGTCTGATATCTGCTGCACCTCCGCCAACGTTGTTAAAGTAGTGAACACGTTAGAGGCTGATGAAGTACTCATGACACCGGACCGTAATCTGGCCCAGTATGCGGCGGCCAAGACCGACAAAAAAATTCATTTATGGGAAGGCTACTGCCCCTTTCACAACGATTTAAGTGTTGAAACGGTCAAAGCATCGAAAGCCGCCCACCCCAATGCCCTGTTTATAGCCCACCCGGAATGCACCCCCGATGTGCTTGAACTTGCCGACAGCATCCAGTCCACATCGGGAATGATCCGATTTGCCGGTGAAAGTTCGGCCGACCAGTTTATCATAGGCACGGAAATAGGTTTGATCCATGCCCTTTCAAAGGCACACCCCGAAAAAACCTTTTTTCCCGTATCAGATCAACTGTTATGCACAGACATGAAAAAAACGCGCTTGCAGCACATTTGGGACTGTCTTGAAAATATGTCAGGAAGGGTGGTGGTCGAAGAAGCGATCCGTATCAAAGCCCTTGATGCTGTTAAAAAAATGATTGCTATCAAATAGACCTGCTGCCAAGAATAACTTCGCCACGTTGCTTGCCTTTTTATTCTTATTCTTCGTTACGACTCAGGGTACATATTCCATTTTTCATTTCAATATGCTCCTTGAGTCACGCCTTTCGGCTACCATTTTAAGCCGGGACACCCTTGAGAACAAGGCTTCTCTGGAACCCCCAGTTCATGAGGCTTAGGTACTGCAAAACTCTCATCACCGGGTCAAACTGCCCCGCGTTATGTCGGTAGCCCGCCTTTCATACGAATAAAAACTATACAAAAAAAACGGCCTTAAATGAAGAAATAAAAAATTTCACAGAATGTTGTTTAGGGGGACTGTGCGGAGAAGCATGACTATAATTATGGCATAGTTTTAAGTTTTGTCGCTATGGAATCAATCATCAGATCCCATATGTTCAGGCTGAATATTGCCAATATAAAGGCAAGCACCGCCAGTATTATGAGCCAGATAAAATTACCTGTAACACTCTGCCACACACCATACCAGAAGCTCGGGCGCATAGATCCTTCATACTTTTCCAGCATGGCTGTTGCTTTGTCTTCTACCAATGCCTTGAATTGAGGTGAATTCTCAGGTTTGATTTGGCCCTCTTTGAGGATATCATACTCAATACCAGTGCTGATTGATTTTATTATATCTTGTCGAGTAGCCTTGCTCATTTAGACGTATCGATTAATTTACTGATGTTGGGCGCCATACGTTGCACGGCCCTATCAATAGCAGCCTGAAATTCCTCATCCTTATGAAGCTGCGAGTGAGAAACTTCTTCATTTTGATACTTTGCGTCTTCTCTACGGCCGTATATGTTCCCAGATTTGGTATTTAGTGAAAACAGGCTTAATTGAGCAATCCTGAAACCTGGTTTTATTGTTACAGGTTTGCCTGAGTGATTAGTAATTGTAAGCGGCATATACCCTGTATACCCGGGGTTCATAAATACTGGAATAATCTGAATGCCTAACCTTGTAATGCTGCTCCTCGGAAAAACATACCCCATAGTATCGGAAGGTATGGTAAGCTTTTCAGCTATTCCAATATATACTGAGTCTCCGTGTTCTAACGTGAGACTTAAAAATTCTGTTTGTACAACATCTTTTTCTGAATCAATTTCAGATCCGAGTATATAATTTTCAAAATTATACTGGTATTGTTTATTGCCCAGTGTCAGGTCGATGGAAGCAGGGTTTATCTTACTTGGAAAAGGATCTACAACAAAATGCCCTTCATTCCAAAGCCTTTTGATGTCATTATCACTTAATGCAGTCATAATATTCCCTATTTTAACCAGTTTACCCTTATTTTGGCGTTATATACCCCATTATAGGCTAATGCAAGCAATTTTAAAAACAGGTTTAAAGAGTTGGATTCCATCCAATCCGTTCCTTTTCAAGGAGCCGCGCATATTCGCCGCCGGCCCGGGAAAGCTGTTCATGGCTGCCCTGCTCAATAATCTGCCCGTCCCTTAACACCAGGATGTGATCACACGATTTTACGGTTGAAAGGCGATGGGCAATAATAATGGACAAGCGGCCTTGCATCAGTTTTTTCATGGCATCATGAATGTTCACCTCGGACTGGGAATCCATATAAGAGGTCGCCTCATCAAAGATAATCAAATCCGGGTTAAAGGCAAAGGCCCGGGCAATGCAGACCAGCTGTTTCTCCCCCGAAGACAGGGGGCGGCCGCCGTCCTGAAGCATGGTGTCAAGGCCGGTAAATTTATCAAACAGAAATGAGCAGTTGGCATTTTTCAGGGCCGCTTCAAGGCCTTGATCATCCTGGCGGGAGTCGCCATCCAGGAGTCGTACAAGATTTTCCCGCACGGTGCCGGCAAACAGGATGGGATCCTGCATGACCAGGGCGGTGTGATGCCGGATGCCGGCGATATCCATGTCCACATAATCATGACCGTTAATGAGGATGCGTCCACCTGTGGGACTGTAAAATCCGGCCGTAAGATTGATGATGGTACTCTTTCCTGACCCGGTCTGCCCCACAATACCCATGGCCCTGCCCTTTTCAAGGCTGAAACTGATATTTTTCAATACCGGAACACCGGACTCGTATGAAAATGATACGTCTTCAAATGCCAAATGCCGGATACCATCGAAATCCACCCCCCTGAACGCTTTATCCTGCCGGGCTTTGGGTGTGTTTAATACTGTAATTATCCTTTCGGCTGAGGCCAAAGCGTTCTGCAGCAAGTTAAACTTTTCGGACAACTCTCTCAAAGGCCTGAAAAATAATTTCATATAGGTCAAAAACGCCGCAAGTTCACCAATGGTCAGGCTCTGATCTTGCACCATAAAAGAGCCGTTCCAGATAATAACAGCCACTGCCAGGGTACCCATGAGGCCGACCATGGGCATGAACACGGCAAAGACCCGGATATGCGCCATGGCGGCCCTGAAGTGGGCCAGATTCAGGCGTTTAAATTCATGGATAAAGTGCAGGCCGGCCATACAGGTCTGGATGGCCCGGATACCGGTGATGGCTTCTGAAAAACGGTGGTTAATCTCAGCATTTTTTTGTCTCAGCGTCCGAAAGACCCGACGCAGAATACCTGAAAAATAAATCACGCCCACAAAAACCACGGGAATGATCAAGCTTAAATAAAAGGTAAGCCGGTGATTGGTAAAAAACAGGATGGCAAATACCCCGGCCATGAGCAGAAGATCCCTGAAAATAAAAACAAGAACGCTTGTAAACATCTCGTTCATATTTTCAATGTCCCCCGCCACCCGGGCCACAAGCCTTCCAGAAGCATTTTTATCAAAATAGGCCACGGGCAGGTCCGTCATGTGATCAAACAGGCAACACCGCAGATTGAGCATAATTTTCTGGCCCGTATACTCCATAAACATGGCCTGACTGAAATCCAAAACAAAACCCGCCAGGATCACCACGGCAAACAAAATACCGAAAACAGAAAACCGCTCGATGTCAAGCCCCATAATATTTAAACCCGAGTCGCCGGAAACAAGAATGAACCCGTCAATGGCCTGCTGGATAAGCCAGGGCTGAAACAGTTCAAACCCGGTGACCATGAAAACCAGAAACGTCGTCAAAGCAAGCATCCAGGCATAGGGCCGAACATAGGGGATCAGTGCTTTAAATAAAGCCAGGTCTGCCAGACTGACCTTTTTCTCCTCATTGGAAAAGGCGTGGCGCTGGTTCATGACCGGCCTCCCAAAGGCTTGCTTTCAGACTGCTGAACCTTAAAGGAAGTCCGGTAAAAGGCATTGGATGCCTTGAGTTGCTCATGGGTACCCTGGTCCGCAATTCTGCCGTTGTCCATCACATAAATCCGGTCACAGTCGGCAAGGGCCGAAAGCCTGTGGGAGACCATGACCATGACCGCATTCCGGTTCATCCGGCTGATGCCCCGGATTACCCGCTCTGCGGTGCGGGTATCCAGATGGCTGACCGGATCATCCAAGAGAACCACCGGCTTAGGGCGCACCAGGGTTCTGGCCAGGGCCACCCGCTGCTTCTGCCCGCCGGACAAGGTCACCCCCCGTTCCCCGACCAGGGTGTCAAGCCCTTTGGGCATCTGCGCAATGGTGTCGTCTAAAGCGCAGATGTGAATGACCTGATCCAAAATTTCACGCGCGTTGTCCCCGGAAAAACGTTCGCCCATAAGAATATTATCTTCAAGGGTGCCTGAAAATAAAAACGGTTCCTGAGCCATAAAACTGATATGACGCCTCAGGAATTGAGGATCAAACGTTTTCAGATCTTTTCCGTCCAGGCAAATCCGGCCGGTCATGGGGTCATACAGGCGCGGGATCAATGACAACAGGGTGGTTTTCCCGCAGCCAGGTGGTCCGGTAATGCCGATTCTGGACCCTGCGGGGATCTCCATTGAAATATCAGAAAGCACATTCACTTTTTTATCATAGGAAAAACAGACCTTTTCAAACCGGATATTGCCGGTCACATTGTCCGGCATCACCGTATCTTCTGGGAAAGTGATTTCGGACCGGGTATTCAAAAGAACGTTTATCCGTTTCAGGGATGCCATGCCACGCTGTAACAGATTGGTCATCCACCCGATGGCAATCACCGGCCAGGCCAGAATCCCCAAGTATTGAATAAAGGCCACAAGCTCTCCGGGACTTAACCGGTTTTCCATGACCAACCTCCCGCCATAAAGGATGATGATCAGGGTGGAGATGTTAAAAAAAAATCCTAACAAAGGGCGCAGCAGGGCATTGATATAGGCCCGTTTCAAATTCTTTCGAAAATAATCCCGGGCGCTGCTTTCAGTCTTTTGCCGGACCTGGGGCTTAAAATTGAACACTTTAATGACCCGGATACCGAAAAAACTTTCCCGGATCTGTTCTGTGAGTGCGGAAAAGGCCTCCTGGGCTGTACTGTGATACTGGTGCATCCTGTTGCCCAGATTTTTTGTGGTTAAAACCAGAAAAGGAAGGGGAATCAGACACAAGGCCGCAAGCTTCGGGCTTGTCCAGACCATGATGCCGATGCAGGCACTGCCGAGAAGCAGGGTGTCCACCAGGGCGATAATGCCGAAACCAAAGGCCATACGCACATGAATAATGTCCGACGTGGCATGGGCCATGATATCCCCAGCCCGGCTTTTGTCATAATAGGCCATGTCCAGACTTAGCATATGGGAGTACAGTTCATCTCGAATGCCCCGCTCAAGATCCCGGGCCGAGCCCATTAAAAGCATGCGCCACCCGGAACGAAGCAGGGCCATGAAAAGCCCGGCTCCTACAATGACGGCGCATTGAATTAAAAGGACATGACGGTCAAACTGAGCATCTGCCAGAATGTCAACAGCCCGGCTGACAACCTGGGGAACCACAAGCTGGAGCAGATCCACCACAATTATAAAGAAGACGCCCAGAGCAATTTTTCGTAAATTTTTTTTGAAATAATAAAGGATCAGTTTCAAATTTCAGCTCCGGTAGATGTGCTGCGTCGGCAAATTAATTTACATAATTGAATAAAATAAACATCCGGAAGGGGATTTCAATATTGAGGAAAATCAAACAGGTATTATGTTTCATTTTGAACATTTCCTGGTTTTTGTGTTGACACCCATTTTAATGATATTTAATCTAATCTGCATGCTGACAATTATGATATGATGATGACTGCAATCACGTAAAGCTCACCCTTGAATATTCCTAATTAGGGAGTAAAACTATGGAAAGCACTGACCTTGACCAAAAATTACCCGCACGTCTTGACGCATTCCGCCGTCTGCACAGGCACACGCTTGACCATCGTGAACAATTCTGGGCTGCCCAGGCAAAACGGCTGCAATGGCAGACAGCGTTTTCCTGTGTGGTCAAGGAGGATTTTTACAGACCCATGGCATCCTGGTTCTGTGACGGACAGATCAATGCAGCCCAGAACGCACTTCACAGAATAATTGAAACAGGGAAGGGAGAAGCACCCGCCCTGGTCTTTTATCAAAAATCCGGCGATACCGACACCCTGACATTTAATGAACTTAAAGACAAAGTGGTCAGGCTTGCAGCGGCTTTTCACCAGGCCGGCCTTGTTCCGGGTGACCGCATCGCCTTAAATCTTCCCAACTGTCCTGAATTTATCGTCAGCGCCCTGGCAGCCGCTTACCTTGGCATCACCTACCTGCCCATAGGCTGCCATCTGCCCCCTTCCACTGTGGCTGAGGATGTTATTGCATCAAAGGCAAAACTTGCGATCATGGCAAACAGCAATGCTTACGAAGAAAAAAAGGACCATATTTTAAAAGTTCACGCCCTGCTTGACGATCTACCCATTCTCATTTCAGATGAAAAGATTGAAGAGCTTCCAACCCTTGAAGAATATATGGCCAAGGCAGATCCTTCCGGACTTGAGCCGGCCTGCCCCCAGGCGGATCACCCCCTGTTTGCTGTTTATGAAAATCGCCTGGCCGATAAACATGTGGGGTCTGTTTTTCCAAACGGCGGATTTCTGGTCCAGGCCCACGCCTCTTTTGACGATATTTTCAACAAAGCCCTTGTTCAGAACACACCCAGGATGATCGTCAACACCCTGGATATGTGCAAAGCGCCGACCCAGGCATACGGCCTGTGGGGACCGTTAACCAATGGCACAGGTATTATCCTCATTGATGAAGATATCCGGGTGAATACCATTGAAAAAATTCTCAATGAACAGCCTAATCCGGCGCTGTTATGCCGACCGAATTTGATTTCAGAACTTAGAGAACAACTGGGGCAGGCGCAGCTCAACACGGCCAAACGGTTTCCCGTTATTGCCTGCTGTGGGAGTGCCCTTCCCCCCCGGCTGGTGAAATATGCAGACGGCATACTGGTAAACGGTCCGGAACGAGTTGTAAATCTATGGGTGCAGAACAAAAGTGGTACCGCACTGCTCAATTCATATCCGACCCCGGAACTGAACCGTCCCGGCGCCCTCGGATTTGGCGCCTTAGGGGTGGAGCCCCTGATCATGAGCGATTTTGGCAAACCTTGTAAAACAAACATCAGCGGCAACCTAATTTTTGCCCGGTCATGGCCGGCCATGCCAACGGCCACCATGGGTACAACCGAACATTTTAAAAAGACCTATTTTTCAAGATTCCCCGGCTGTTTCTTTACCTACGACGGGGTCAGGTCCGACAAAGACGGTTTTTTCTGGTTTATGGGACGCCTTGATGACAGCATTAAAGTCAAAGGGCAAAGCCTGGGCGCATCCTTGATTGAGGGCGTGCTTAGCTCCCACCCCCTGGTTGACGAGGCTGCTATTATCAGCGGCCAGGGCAGCTCCGGGGAGGAAATTGTGGTATTCATGGTGCCCCATAAAACGACCCAGAATGAACAAAATTGTATTGACCAGATAAAAGAATATATTGCTGAAAAAATCGGGCGGTTTGCCGTACCGGAAAAAATAATAATCACGGATCAGCTGCCAAAGACCCCCACAGGAAAATTGTTCAGGTCTGTTTTGCGCCGCGTTGCCGCCGGAGAAGCCACCCTGGACTGATATGTCAGCCCAGGGGCGAAAACCTGCAACTTTTAGGTGCAAATTAATTGACGATAAATAAAGGGAACCCTAAAAAGTGAGCGCGAAACTTCGTAATAAAATAATTGAAGCCGTGGCTGAAATCGGAAAAATAAATGTTTCCATGTCTGCCTTTGAAAGGGATCTGACAGTGGCCAGTGAATTATGGCTGGCCGATCTTTCAGAACAGATAAAACAAGGCGTGGGCGCTTCGGATGCCAGACTAATACAAAGCGATCTTTCAGCAATCATAGAAGTCCTGACTAAATCGTCCCCTTCCCCCGGTATCAATACCATTGTGGGCAATGCCCTGACCCTGATGCTGGAAATGGAACGTGCAGGCCAGGAAAAATCCCCGGCAATACGACGACTTCTCGGTCCATCCCTGGCCCAGGAAGCGCAACGGGAAGAGATGCGATTTCTTCTACTGAATCCGGGCACTGTCTCCACCCGAATTGCCGTATTCCAGGGGCTGGAACAGGTACATGGTTTTGAAATACATGTTCTTCCCGACGAGGAAGACGGTATAGACCGCAGAATAAAGGCTGTGGCAGCACACCTGGAACGCGCCGGAATTACGCTTGCCTCCTTCGACGGCATCGCCTGCCAGGGAGGATTTCTCAAACCCATTCCATCCGGAACCTACCGGGTGAGCCCGGAAATGGTCAGGGATCTTGTGGAAGCGCCGTTGCGGTCCCATGCCAGCAATATGGGCATTCCCATGGGCATGGAACTGGCGCGGATGGCGGGCAGTCAAAAGGATCTGCTTTTGACCACCACAGATCCCTTTGTTTGTGACGAACTGGATCTGGTAGACCGGGTTACAGGATTTGTAAGAATCAAGCGCAACGGTGCCGGGGCACATTATTTAAGTCACAAGGCTGTATGGCGGATCGTGGCATCTTTGATGAATCAGGCACCGGAACATGTGAACGCCGTCACCGCCCATTTGGGCGGGGGCACCTCCCTTGCCGCGCACAGACAAGGACAGGTCACCATGCTCATCGACGCCTATTCCGGCCTGCCGTCAACAAGCAGAAGCGGTGCCATAGACATAGACCGAGTCATTAAAGCCATCAAATCCAAGGATATCTCCATCCGGGACCTTGAACAGGTTCTGGACAGTCGTGGCGGACTTCTCTCCCTTGTGGGCACCAATGATTTCTACGCCATGATCGGATTCCTGCGCCAGGGCGCCACCCCCGTACAGCGCAAAAAGATAGAACTGGTTCAAAACTTTCTGGCAAGAAAAATTGCCGGCGGCATGCTCAAGATGACTGCAGACGGGGCAGATGTCAGGGTAATGGCGCTCACCGGCGGACTTGCCGCAAATCCGGATATGATGCACCGGGTCAAGCAGAATATCGCAGGGCGCTACCCCGTGGTGACCATGCCCGGTTACTTTGAACATGAAGCATTGGCAGCCGGACAGATCCGGGGATATTATGCCCCTGAAACACTCAAGGACTACGAAACTGAACGGGATGCCCTGGCAAAAAAACGGCATGATGAAGACGTCTTGATTGACACCCCCGTATTCAAACGTGAAATCAGATTCAAGAAAAAAGGCGCGCCTTTAACCACCTTGGACGATATCATTGATGCGGCATACCTGACGGTCGAAGAAAATTATGCGCCGACCATCGCCATTGTGGGCGCCGCCAACGAAGAGGCAATCCAGGCGGCCAAAAGGGCCAATGAAGAAGGCCAATTCCGCATCTCCAAATTTGTACTCCTTGGTGATTTCCAGGAGATCAGCCAGATGGCCTATGAATACGACCTTGTCATTGACAATGACAACTACACCATCATTGATACGGAAACACCCGTAGAAGATGCCGTCAGCCTTTTAGACCAGGGCAAGGTTGATATTCTTATGAAAGGACGTGTCCATACGGAAGATATTCTCAGGGGGGTTTTTAAATACCTGAAAGCCAGTGGCCGACTCCAAAAAGGCCAGGTCATGAGCCACACCGCCATTGTGGATATTCCCACCCGGAACAAATTGCTGGCATTTTCAGACGGTGCGTTAAACACGTACCCTGACGAACAAAAACGTATGGCGATCCTTGAAAATGCATTAAAAGTAGTGCATAATTTGAATATCAAGGTACCCAAGGTGGCAGTGATCTCTGCCGTTGAAAACGTAAACCGCAGCGTGGACAGCTCCATGGAGGCAGAACGTATTGCCGCCCATTTTGCAGACAGGGACGACTGCATTGTGGAAGGGCCCTTGTCTTTGGATGTGGCCATGGATCTTGCCATTGCCGAAGAAAAGCACTACACGGGCCGGATCCAGGGTAATGCCGATGTGCTGATCCTGCCGGATATTGATTCGGGCAATATTTTATGGAAAACTCTGACGACCCAATCCGGGGCAGCCCTTGCCGGAGTTATTCTGTGTGGTGATATGCCCCTGATCCTGACCTCAAGAGGGGATTCGATACGGTCCAAGCTGGCGTCACTCTCCCTTGCCGTAAAATTTTACTTTGATCTTAAAAACCAAAGCAAGGAGTTGGCTTAAGATTACAGGAGAAACATGAAACCTTGTCGAGAATGCCAACACGAAATTTCCGAACAAGCGATGGCTTGCCCTCAATGCGGCGCTCCGTTTCCTGCCAAACAAAAATGGAATGGATGGGGATTTGAATATAAATCCAAAGCAGCAATTTGCGGTTTACCTTGGGTACACATCTCATTCAAATACAGACCCAACAGACGACCTGTTCCGGCCAAGGGAATCTTTGCCATTGGTCAATTTGCATGTGGCATCTTCACTTTATCACAATTCGGTATTGGTGTTGTCAGCGTAAGTCAATTCACAATCGCAGGCTATGCATTGGCACAATTTGCTGCCGCATATTCGCTGGTTGCGCAGATAGGAATCTATGTCCAGGATGGGCATGGACAAATTGTCAGAAACATTACGGAACTAATAAAGATGTTATAATTATATAAATACTTAATATTATTAAAAATAAGAATGAATTAGCTTTGAGTTATCCAGAAAAACCACACAACTGCTTATGTTTTAAAAAATAGAAAACAATAGTTTTACTGGTAACAACGGCAACGCTTTTAACAAGTCACAGTAAGCACAAAGGAATCTCGTCAAACGAACTCCAACTTTATATCAAACACTTAGCTACTGTTACTAAATAAGGAATATTAAATTATGGGAGAGTCCCGTAAATCAGATTTTCTTGAGGCAAAAAGCGCTGTTCATGTTCCGGAGATGTCCTGGGCGCAGTCCTGGGAGGATACCGTTAAATCAATGGAGGTGGAGGTAAGCAAAGGCCTGCATGCGGAAGAGCTCCGAAAAAGGCGGCAATTATTCGGTCAGAACATGCTGAGCCAAGTAAAGCCGAAAAGCTCTTTCAACATACTGATTAACCAATTCAGAAATTTGATTGTATTTTTTCTATTCGCCGCAGCTTCTGTTGCTTTCATGTTCGGCGACCACATTGAGGGCTTTGCTATTGTCATCGTTATTTTTATCAATGCCGCAATAGGGTTTGTAACAGAACTTAAAGGAATACGCTCCATTGAGGCTCTCCGGAAGCTGGGAAGCGTCAGTTCCAGGGTGCGCAGGAATGGCACCGTATCTGAAATACCTGCCAAAGACCTTGTTCCCGGAGATATTGTTATTCTGGAAGGCGGCGATGTTGTTACCGCAGACTTGCGTATCGTAACTTCGTCAAAATTGCAGGCGGATGAGTCGGTCCTGACCGGCGAATCCCTTCCTGTTGAAAAGTCTCCGGAGGTTCTGCCGGAAAAAATATCTCTTGCTGAAAGGACCAACTTGCTTTTCAAGGGCACGGCTTTAACCAGAGGCTCGGGTGAGGCCGTTGTCATTGCAACGGGCATGCAGACCGAACTGGGGAAGATCTCTTCCCTGGTCGAACAAACCCTGGAAGAGGAGACACCTCTTGAAAAGCGGCTGAACCAGCTTGCCAACTGGCTCATCATGATCAGCCTGGGTCTTGCTGTTGTGGTGGTGATTTCAGGAATTGTAGGCGGCCGAGATATGGTTCTGATGGTCGAAACCGGCATTGCACTTGCAGTTGCCTCGATTCCTGAGGGGTTGCCCATTGTTGCGACAATTGCCTTGGCGCGGGGTGTGTGGAGGATGGCAAAGCGTAACGCGCTTATCAAGGAGTTGGCTGCAGTTGAAACCCTGGGTGCGACAAGTGTCATCTGCACCGACAAAACCGGCACCCTCACAGAAAACAGATTGACCGTGGTTGAGTTGATCCTCGATTCAGGCAAGATCCTCATTGATGCAAATAGTGATGATGCCGAAAACATATTTGTAACAGAGAGCGGCACTTCACTCATGCCCCATGAAAATTCTCCGCTTCAAAATGCCATAGAAGTAAGTGTGTTATGCAACAATGCCTCTCTATCTGATTCTCGGGAAGAGGATAAGGCGGTGGGTGATCCTTTGGAAATCGCCTTTCTGACCATGGCTGCAAAAGCGGGTTTCACCCAGACCGAGACTGTCGGCAAATACCCGGAAGAAAAAGAGGTCGCCTTTGATTCCGAGATTAAAATGATGGCAACCTACCATAGGGCGGATAGCGGTTTCAGGGTTGCTGTTAAGGGTGCGCCGGAGAGTGTGTTGGAGAGTTGTGCGTCCCTGCTGACTGCAGGCGGTGATCAAAAATTGACGGAAGACATCCGCAAAAAATGGATGGGCCAAAATGAATCCATGGCGGCAAGGGGCCTCCGTGTTCTGGCTCTGGCCGAAAAGGACACTCAAAACATACATGACGAGCCGTATAAGAATCTCAAGCTGATTGGCCTGGTGGGCTTGATGGACCCGCCTCGTGAAGATGTACGTGAGGCGATTCAACTGTGCCGTGATGCGGGAATACGGGTCATAATGGCCACTGGAGACCAGGTTGTCACTGCCCGGGCAATCGGGAAAGCCGTGGGTCTTGTTCAGGAAGATGATGCCCCCGTGATCCACGGACTTGATTTTAAACAAGCAGCAGAGCTTTCGGCAGATGAGAAGGATCATATTACCAGCGTCAACCTTTTTGCACGAGTGAACCCTAGCCAGAAGCTGGATCTTATCGCTTTGCATCGTGAGAAACATGCCATTGTTGCAATGACCGGTGACGGGGTAAATGATGCCCCGGCATTAAAAAATGCCGACATCGGCATCGCCATGGGAAAAAGAGGCACCCAGGTTGCCCGGGAAGCCGCAGATATGATCCTGAAAGATGATGCATTTTCATCAATTGTTCATGCGGTGGAGCAAGGAAGAATCATATTCAAGAATATCCGGGCCTTTGTGATCTATCTTCTTTCCTGCAACCTCAGTGAGATAATGGTTGTAACGGTTGCGGCTTTTCTCGGTTTGCCGCTACCGCTCCTGCCGCTGCAGATTCTCTTTCTTAATATAGTGACCGATGTTTTTCCCGCACTGGCGCTAGCCGCCGGTGAATCCAATCCCGGCATAATGAAGCAGCCTCCGCGAGAAAAGCATACCCCGATCTTGACAAAAGAACACTGGATCCATGTTACGGGTTACGGTGCCATGATTACCTGTGCTGCTTTGGGTGCACTGTTGATTTCTCTTTATGTTCTTGGTCTGCCGGAGCGGGAATCCGTCACAATTTCTTTCCTGACCCTGGCATTTGCCCAATTGTGGCACGTATTTAACATGCGGGAAAGAAGTTCAGCCATATTCAACAACGCCATTATCCGTAACCCGTTCATATGGGGCGCGCTGGCATTGTGCACGATACTGCTTTTCCTGACATTATACGTGCCGATTCTGTCTTCCGTACTCAAGGTGGCCAATCCCGGCTTTCAAGGCATGGCTCTCATGTTCGGTATGAGCCTGTTGCCTCTTGTGGCAGGGCAACTTTTTATATCCCTGTTTCGTTCACGGTGAAGCTATGTTTGCACCATCGTTTCAATATGGCCAAGGTCTGATTTTAACCGATATTGCCATCGGCAATGTTGTCGGGTCAAATAGATTCAACTTGCTTTTAGTAAATGGGAGAGCCTGCATATTGAATTCACCGAATGGAAAGGCGTTCGGCGGCGCTGACGCGGCTGAACTCAAGGAGCTTAAATCAAGAAAGGAGAATAAAAGTGAAATGGAAAACAGATGATGGAGGATGGAGCCCTTACCTCGCCGGAGCCCTTTTAGGTCTCTTGGCCATCGCTTCTGTCCTTGCAACCACAAAATTGGTTGGCAAGACAAGCTACTTAGGAGCATCCACGACGTTCGTGCGTGCTGCCGGTATATTGGAGAAGACAATTGCCGCGGATCATGTAGCTTCAAACGAGTATTACACCGAAACAAAGGTTCGTGTTGACTGGCAGTTTATGCTGGTTATCGGGATTGTTCTGGGGGCACTTATTTCATCAATTATGGATAAGAGCTTTCGCCTCGAAGGTGTCCCCCCCACGTGGAAGGAGCGATTTGGCCCATCGATTACCAAACGGGCGGTTGGGGCCGTGGTGGGTGGAATTATCGCCATGATCGGCGCTCGCCTGGCCGATGGTTGCCCAAGCGGACATGGCCTTAGCGGAATGATGCAGTTGTCGGTAAGTTCGTTTGTCGCTTTGATTATGTTTTTCGGTATAGGAGTCTTGGTCGCATATATCGTTTATAAAAGGAGGGCATCATGAATACAGGTCAATGGCTGGGCCTTGTAACGGGAATATTCTTTGGTTTTCTGCTGCAGAAAGGTCGTGTTCTTCGATTTGATAAGCAGGTTGGAGCAATGCTCTTGAAGGACATGACAATATTCAAATTCATGCTTTCAGCAATTCTCGTGGGGATGGTCGGAATACTCCTGCTCGCTAATTTTGAGATCATTACCTTGAGTCACAAGCCAATGAATGTTGGGGCTGTGTTGATTGGAGGAGCGTTGTTTGGTGCCGGATGGGCGATCATGGGCTTTTGCCCCGGCACATCAATAGGCGCTCTGGGCGAAGGTCGCTGGCACGCTGTGTTTGCCATAATAGGAATGGTGTTGGGCGCAGCACTCTACGCAGAGCTGTATCCCCTGTTCAAAGTAACAGTGCTTGCCTGGAAAGACTTCGGAAAAATCGGATTGCAGGAGGTCCTCAATGTTTCATTCTGGGTTATAGTCCCTATCTTCTGGGCTGGAACGATTTCCTTGTTCTTCTGGTTTGAAAGAAAGGGACTCTAATCTTGCAAATGCGATCGAACACCGGCATGCACCGGACGGCTTTCAGCCGCTGGTGATGTTACACCTGTATTCCGGGGTACCATACTTATTATCTGCTGATTTTCTGGTACTCTCCCGCTAATACTTTGATTTAGAATTGAGTTGTTATGTTAAATGGTTGGAAAGAACTAATCCGTCACCTCCACCCACTGTTTTTCATGGAATTCCAGAGTATTGGAGTAATCAAACTCATAATCAAAGTATTAGCGGGAGAGTACCCAAAGGAGGGGAATATGAAAAAAGGAATGTTACTGTGTGTCGTTATGTGTTTAGTGATGTTATTATCACAACAGTTTGCTTTGGCAGATATATATCTCAAGCAAAAGCAAAAAACAAATGCATTTCTAATGATGGGCCAGGAACAACCTGCCCAGGAATTTGAAACAGAATCGTGGATTTCCGACGACGCGATGTGGACCCAAATGGGTGATAAGGGGATTATCATAAAAGAAGACGGCAGCATGATCATGCTTGATCACGTTGGCAAAACCTATACTGAAATGAACATGAATTACGGGAAAATGGCTGAATCGTCGGGTGAAAAAATGGATGCTGAAGAGCTGGCAGGCTTAAAACAATTTATGGGCAAAATGATGGATATTAAAATATCCGTAGAGCCAACCGGGGAGAAAAAGCAAATTAACGGTTACAATTGCCAAAAATATATCCAGACTATGGAAATGGGTATGGGAACAAATAAATCCATAATTTGGGCAACAACTGATATCAAAGTAGATCCAGATAGTTATGCCAAATTTACCGCATCAACGCTTGCAAACCAGCCGGGTATGGAGCAATCGATTGATAAAATAGTGCATGAAATGAAAAAAATAAAGGGTGTTCAGGTTCTTAATGAGACAACCATGAATATGATGGGACAGGAGATGAAAACCTCGGTGGAGCTTTTGGAAATTAAAGAAGGTAAAGCGCCTTCCAAAGTATTCTTAATCCCCAAAGGTTATAAGAAAAAAGCTATGGGATATTAATAAGTTAACAGGAAGACCTGGCCCCAGTCTTTTCTTTCAATTTTAGGTGATATCTAAAGGGCTCCTGGCCTCTTTCAACGTCCTGGACGGCACGGTCTGCGTATATATCATGGTGGTCCGAACATCGCTGTGGCCCAGTAGGACCTGTATAGTACGAATATCATAATTGGCTTGGAGCAAATGGCTTGCAAAGCTGTGCCTGAATGTGTGTGCGGTTGCCCGTTTTGTTAATTTGGCTTTGTTCACTGCTTTTTTGATCGCTTTCTGAACGTGGGATTCATGGAAATGGTATCGTCTGATTTCCTTAGTGTCGGCGACTTCAGTCAGTTTTTTAGCTGGGAAAAACCATTGCCAGACAAATTCTTTCGCTGCATTTTTATATTTCTTTTCGATCCGGTCAAACAGAAAAGCACCATGATACCCATTGGAAAGGTCGTTTTGATATAACTGATACACTTTGTCCATCTGGATTTTCAATTCATCAACCAGGACTTTTGGAATGGGAACCGTTCTGTCTTTTTTTCCTTTGCCGTCATGGACGGTTAATATCCCGGCATCAAAATTGAAATTGTTAATTCGCAAGTTCAGGCATTCCGACAGTCGTAATCCGCAGCCATAAAGCATTTTTACTACCAAATCACAAGGAGGACGCATTACGGAAATCACATCATTCACTTCTTGTTTAGATAAAACAACCGGTATATACGGCCGCCTTTTTGCGCGAACCACACCATCAATTTTCCCAAATTCCTTCCCCAGCACATGCCGGAAAAAGAAAAGCAATGCATTAAATGCCTGATTTTGTGAGGATGCCGAGACTTTCTTCTCCACTGCAAGATGGGTTAAAAACGATTTTACATCATTGACATCCAAAAGTGATGGGGATTTTGACCGGGTAAAGGTTTGTAACTTTTGGGCCCATAGGCGATACGACTTTAGTGTTTTAGGTGAATAGTGGCGGACATTGATTTCATCAGACAGTTTTTTAAATTCAGCCTGCCATGATTGGCCTGTTTCCACATCACTGACTGCATCGGATTTTACATCAGGCCTTAATGGTGTGGTCATAGACCGTTTTTCAGTCGGTGCTGAATGAACAGTACGATTATCTTGAACCTTACCCTGATAAGATTTTGGCGTTTCATCAACTTTATTGCGGGTTGTTTTGTCTGCTTTAGGGGGTTGATAAGTCTGTTTTCTCTGCTGTTCCCGGACAATGAGCCCGAAATATATTTTTATCGCTTTTTGTGCCTGCTGCTTTTGAAACGTCGACTGCCTTTTTGAATGCAATTTTTCAATAAAATGGGGAATACTATCGGCGTCTGCAGGATTGAATTTGTATTTATTGCAAAAATCCAGATAGTACCTTAACCATTTCACATAGTATTGTTGTTCTTTTGCCGGAATATTTTTGTAAACCAATTCCCGGTTGTAACTGATCAATAAATTCTGGTTGATCTGAACAAGTGGCATTTTGCTGCATAACTCCAAAATACGCATGTTATCCCGTTAGAAAATTCTATAGCATCCTTATAATTTATTTGTCAATTCAGTTTTTTTCTGATACTGAAAATAGGAATGAAATGGTTTGGAGTTATCCAGAAAAAAACTACACAATTACTTGTTCACGGCGGCTCCGCCGCCGTGAATCGCGGTGCTGACTTCGTCCAGTACCTTGTCCAGTCGCCTCTGGCGCCTGAACAAGGTACTGGACCGGGCACTGCACACCGATCAAGCAAACTATCGTTTGCTTGATCGGCGCACAGCGCCGGTCAGCACCGCGATTAAACCCAAAATTGAAAGAGAGGCACTTTATGAGTAATAAAAAACATCTTTATGTATTATGGACCAATGACAACCTGATTACAGCCGAAAAAATGGTATTTATGTATACTATTAATTCTCTCATTCATGGTTGGTGGAAAGAGGTGACCCTTATTATTTGGGGAGCAACTGCAAAATTAGTGAGTGAAAATAAGGATATCCAAGAAAAGATCAAGGAGGCATTAGATGCAGGTGTTCATGTAACGGCCTGTAAGGCATGTGCAGATCAATTAGGAGTGACGGAAAAATTCGAAAAACTTAACATTGAAGTCAAGTATTGGGGAATCCCACTAACAGAGATTTTAACAAGTGAAGAAAAGCTGTTAACAATATAAAATGGTTTAATCGGGATAGGACTCCCCATCACTGAGGAGCCCTCCCACACCACCCGGCATACGGATCACGTACCAGGGCGGTTCGGCTGATATTAGGAATCAGTTCCCGGGCAGATATAATCCTTTGTCAATAAAATATCTTTCAGGCATGGCAATGGCCACCCATTTGATTTTGCTCATGCGCCAGTACTTTTTGCGGGCATTGCCGCAAAGCATGGCATCATGGTGAGCAATACCAAATTTCTCAAGATTACGAACCCTGGTTTTGGGATTTTTCCATTGTTTCCAAACAAGACTTCGCAGCCTTCGCATTATCCAGATCTTGAGCCCTTTGAGGAAGGATTTAGCCTCTGTAAGCTGGAAATAATTCCACCATCTCCGAAAGTATTGGTTCAATTCCTGAATGACCTGCCACAGGCTTTTACCCCGCTTGCGGCTGGTTAATTCCCGGACTTTGTCTTTGAAACGTTTCATGCTCTTGGCATGAATCCGAATTTTTGACTGTCCACACATTTGGAAATATGTGAATCCAAGGAATTTGCGCACCCACGGTCTGCTGACAGCACTTTTGTCCTGGTTTACTTTGAGCTTGAGCTTCACGGTCAGAAACCTGGTGATACTCTGCATAACCCTTTCGGCCGCTTTCCGGCTTTTGCAGAAGATCATAAGTCGAGTAGCCCGAGGGAACCACCCCCTCAGGCCCTCACAGAACCGGACGTGAACGTCTCCGCTCATCCGGCTCCTATTGACCAGCCTATGCATAAAGTAGTCTCCAATGGGCAAACAAATTTGGCTGTCTTCGTGCAATTCGAGCCAGCCACTGACTTGCCCTTCGTCGATGCCCTCTAAAACGTTTGTATTTCCTTGTTGCCCAAATCACCAACCGGCGATCCAGGCACCTTAAGGCCGGGTAGAGTGCAGATTTATAAAACCTGCCATAGTAGTTAATCCAACCTTGAATGACAGGATTGAACATGTGGGCTAAATCTTCCAGGCTCTTGTCACTGCGCCTGGGCCAATTCCACTTTCGTGAGGTTTGCCGAATTGCTTTTGCTGCTTTATTGCTGACAGCAGGAGAAAAATTAATGAAGAATTTTCCCCATCGGTTCTTTGATTTCCGAGCACGAAATGTATAACCCAGAAAATCAAAACTTGTCAGGGCATAATCCTTTTGCCGGTCTGTATCCTTGCAGTAGACTATTTTCGTCTTCTCCGGATGTAATTCCAGTCCCACATTCTCCATTCGCTCATTCAGCTTTCTAAGCAAATATTCAGCCTGGGCAAGGCTTTTACAATGGCACACTGCATCATCCGCATAACGCTCAAACGGTATGGTCGGGCACTGCCTTTCCATCCAGTTGTCAAATGCATAATGCAAAAAGAGATTGGCCAGCAAGGGACTGATAACACCTCCTTGCGGGGTTCCCTTCTTTGGATAGAATAGTGTGTGGTCTGTCATCATCACAGGGGCTTTCAGCCACCGTTCTATATACAGAAGCACCCATCTGTCATCCGTGTGATACCGAACTGCTTTCATCAAAAGATCATGGTCAATATTATCGAAAAATCCTTTAATATCAAGATCCAATACCCAGTCATATTTCCAGCAATTCTCCCGGGCTTTCCCAACTGCATCCAAAGCAGATTTCTCCGGTCGATAGCCATACGAATCCGGATGAAAATGTTTTTCCAATTCCGGCTCCAATTGCTGTTTGACTATCTGCTGAGCGATTCTGTCCGACACTGTCGGTATTCCCAACGGCCTCATTCGACCGTCTCCCTTGGGTATTTCCACCCTCATTACCGGAGGAGGGAAATAACTGCCGGAGGACATCCGATTCCAGAGCTTGTAAAGATTGTCCTTTAAGTTAGACTCAAACTCTTCGATTGACTGTCCGTCTACACCGGCAGCCCCTTTGTTGGCTTTAACCCGTTCATATGCCTCCATAACCTCAAGTTTAGGAATACAAAACGGCTTTGCTTGGTTCAATCCAATCCTCCTGTTTCCAGTTGTTTTCTTTACTTCAAGCTGGTCAATGCTTCCCCTTCGCTCCAATTCCATTACAGAATCTTCATCACTACTACGGGTCGCTCCGCCCCTGTGCCCTGCATCGGTACTCTCATACTTACGGGTCCTCCGCTTGTATTTCTCCCTTAGCATCAGGGCGACAGGTTCCCACGTTCCACACAAAAGCCTGTCCCAAGTTCACGCCACCTTTATGCCGGAGGCCGCCCGGCCAGTAAACAGGTAACCGCCGAACTTATCCCGGGTTAACGACTACCCCCCGGTTTTGACCTCATCCCTACGCTTTCGACACTTCAATAGTGATTCACTTGCGTTCGTCTCCTTGGAACCTACCTGACAAGATCTTGTCCTGCCTTTTCCGTAACGCTCACCACCCCGGCTCTTAACCGGCGCAGCTTACGGTGGTTTGAAGCCTCCACCTGCATGGCGGCTTCGAGGGGCCTTCCCTCATCTTTTGTGCAGCATGGCTGCACTGTTTATTGCAACAGTGTCTGCCTTCGTGGCACACAGTCATCGGCATAACGGACATATCTGTGTCCTCGTTTCTCAAGTTCCTTATCCAACTCATCAAGGACGATGTTGGACAGTAAAGGAGAGAGAGGGCCTCCCTGGGGAGTTCCTTCTTCCGTAGGAACCGTAACGCCTGAGATCATTACACCGGATCTTAGATATTGCCGTATCACTTTTAATACGCGCTTATCCTTGATTTTGTTGGCGAGTCTACTCATCAGGCGGTCGTGCGAAACTCGATCAAAAAAATTGGACAGGTCCATATCTACGACATACGTATAACCTTCAACCATGTACCTTTTGCCCTGTATCACCGCATCGTGTGCGGATCTACCAGGTCTGAATCCATAGCTGCATTCAGAGAAAAAGGGTTCCCATACCTGTTCCAGGATCTGGGATATGGCCTGCTGTATAAACCGGTCAAGCACCGTGGGTATTCCCAGTAAACGGACACCGCCGTCTGGTTTGGGGATTTCCTTCCGTTTCACCGGTAGCGGTTTATGTCTGCAGTTAAGCAGGTCTTGCTCGATTTCAGGCCAGTGCTTTGCCAGGTAGTTCCCGAGTTGATTGGTTTTCATACCGTCTACTCCGGGGGCACCTTTGTTAGCACAAACCTGTTTCCATGCCCGGATAATGTTATTGCGTTCAAGGATCATCTCCATTAACCGGTCATTGTTTCCCAGACGTTCGGCAATCTGTGACGCTGGGAACAGTTCCATCTGCTGTGGCCGTCTGTTCACAAGTACACACCTCCTATTTGTCGTTATCATTTACCCGGACCGTTCGGCCCAGGCACCGTTCAGGCCTTCGCCGGGGTGAGACCTCCCCGCCTTTGCGGGGCTCGTTTCCACCAGCTACTATGCCTTCTGCTGATTTCTCCCATGCGGTCAGAACCGGTTACCCGGTCCTCAGCCGTTTTGGCACATGGAAGACCTCCCGGGGTAAACACATGCCTTTCAGTACGTGAATGCCGAGTTTACGGACATACCCTGTGATGGATAGAGGACTTTACCTTGTTGTGCAGGCTCGTCCCGGTATGTGCGCCTCATACTCGATTCCTGTACGTCATCCCGTACTTTTGCGGTGCCCTGTCTCAACAGGACGGCTTCCTCTCGAACCACCGTCACCGATGGCCCGTTGCCATACCACTACACCCTTCGCCTCCATCTGGCTGGGTCTAAGACTTGTCAAATGTATTTAAATTCTATACATTTGACTCACTTTTAAGAACATGTGCCGTGCCCGGCACACACAAATTGCTGCACTGGATTTTTCCTCCGCTACGCTCCGCAAAAACCAGTGAGCTCAAATGTTCACGGCGGCTCCGCCGCCGTGAATCGCGGTGCTGACTTCGTCCAGAGTACGCACAACGAAAACCAATGAGGAGACAAAACAATGAACATCAGTAGAACCAAGTTAAGTATCGTGGCCAGTGCCTTGCTATTGCTATCCGCGTCTGCTGCGGTTTCAGCGGAGGAGCCCAAGTACAAGGCGGATGTTCCCGCATCGATCTTGACGCCTGACAAGGTTCGCACCGAGTTGCTCGGCGACCTCGATTTCTTCGACGGCATGCCGAGCAAGGACACTGTCAAGAAGTCCTACGACTTCCTCGACACAACCCGTGGTGCGGAAACCTTCCTCAACGGCATTCCCGCCGCTTCGATCTACGCGGTGCTTGAAGGCATCAAGGCGGCCGGGGTCAATGTAGGCGACCTCGGCATGTTCGAAGAGCTCATGGATGCGCGCTCGCTCTACCTGACCGCCCAGTCAACCACCATCTACAACATGTTCGAGATCAACGTCAAAGAGGAGCCTGTTGTTGTCGAGGTCCCAGCGGGCGTGCTTGGTCCGGTCGATGACGCCTACTTCCGTTACGTCACGGACTTTGGTTTCACCGGTCCGGACCAGGGCAAGGGCGGTAAATACCTGTTCGTGCACCGTGACTACAAGGGGGAGCTGCCAGAAGGATATTTCGTGGTAAGAACGCCGAGCTACCGCAACCTGTCGTTCTTTCGGGCATTCGTCAAAGATGGCGATCTCAAGGCGTCGTCGGCCAATGTGAAGGCTGGCTTCCGCACCTACCCACTCTCACAGGCGGCGAACCCGCCCAAGCAGCGCTTCGTCAACCTTTCCGGCAAACAGATGAACACCGTCCATGCCAACAATTTCCACTTCTTTGAGGAGCTGAACGCGGTCATCCAGTATGAGCCAGCCGATTCGTTCGACCCGGAACTGGTTGGGCTTTTCGCCTCAATCGGAATCAAGAAGGGACAGTCCTTCAACCCCGACGCTCGCATGAAGAAGATACTTACCGACGGCGTGGCCATCGGCAATGCCACGGCCCGCGCGATCACCTTCGCTCCGCGCAATCCCCGCTACTACATCTGGCCCGATCGCAAGTGGAACACCCCGTTCACTGGCGGCGGCAACTATGCCTTCTACGACAACGGTGAGCGTATGCTCGATGACCGCATCTTTTTCCACTATTACGCCACCGGTATCACACCTGCCATGACCGCACCCAAAGTAGGTCAGGGCTCAGTCTACGGCATCGCTGCGCAGGACGTGAACGGCGACTACCTCGATGGTGGCAAGACCTACTCGGTCACACTTCCGGCTCCAGTGCCGGCCAAGGATTTCTGGTCGTTCATGGTCTATGACGGCCAGCACCGCTCGATGCTTGAGACCAATCAGAAATCCGCCGGCCTCGACAGCCTGAATCCCTCCGTTAAGCCGAATACCGACGGCTCATACACGATGTGGTTCGGTCCCAAGGCACCGGAAGGCAAGGAGGGCAACTGGATCCAGACCATGCCGGGCAAGAGCTACAATGTGCTGATTCGCCTGTATGGACCACTCCAGCCATTCTTCGACAAGACATGGAAACCAGGCGATTTCGAGCCAGTGAAGTGATTAGTCCTTCTGCATCACGCGAGATCGTCTCTAGACAGCTAACAACCGGTTGCAGCGGACGGCGCTTACGCGCCGCCGCTGAACCGGGGCGTTCACGGCGGCTCCGCCGCCGTGAATCGCGGTGCTGACTTCGTCCAGCACCGCGATTCACCAAAAAAACAAAACGAATCACAAAATTGCATTTTGCTGCAAAATGGGCTAAAATGAATAAAATTCAATTAGAATGGAGGTAGCAAAATGCCCACAGCAGTAAGAATATCAGAATCATTATTAAAAGATGCCCGTAAATACAGCAAAATTGACCATCGATCACTGACTGGCCAGATAGAACATTGGGCAAAAATTGGAAAATGCGCCGAAGAAAATCCTGACCTCACTTACGACCTTATCAAAGAAATACTCATAGGCATTGAAGAATTGAATCAAGACGAAAAAGAAGAGTACCAATTCGGTTGATACAAAATGAAAATCTACCAATCAAGCTCGTTCGCCAAAAAAGTAAAGAAATTAAAACCTAAACAAAAACAGCATTTAGATGTTGCCGTTAAAGAAATTGTCTCTGATCCTAAAATCGGTGTGGAGAAAAAAGGAGATTTAAGAGGAGTTTTTGTACACAAATGCAAAATTCAAGGAGTGCTCTATCTTTTATCATATCGTTTTTTAGGTGAAGACCTTGAGCTTATTATACTTGGTCCACACGAGAACTATTACAGAGACCTTAAATCATATTTAAAGAAAAAATAAATGGTTAATCGGGATAGGACTCCCCATCACTGAGGAGCCCTCCCACACCACCCGGTATACGGATTACGTACCAGGGGGTTTTGGCTGATTTTAGGAATCAGTTCCCGGGCAGATATAATCCTTTATCAATAAAATATCTTTCAGGCATGGCAATGGCCACCCATTTGATTTTGCTCATACGCCAGTACTTTTTGCAGGCATTGCCGCATAGTGAAACGTTCCATACTCTTGGAATGAATCCGAATCTTTGACTGTCCACACATCGTCTACGCCGGGCGCTCCGTTGTTGGCACAAACCTGTTTCCATGCCCGGATAATGTTGTTGCGTTCAAGGATCTGATCACCTTTCAGTACGTGAATGCCGAGTTTACGGATATACCCTGTAATGGATAGAGGACTTTACCTTGTTGTGCAGGCTCGTCCCGGTATGTGCGCCTCATACTCGATTCCTGTTCGTCATCCCGTACTTTTGTGGTGCCCTGCCTCAGCAGGACGGCTTCCTTTCGAACTACCGTCACCGATGGCCCGTTGCCATACCACTACACCCTTCGCCTCCATCCGGCTGGGTCTAAGACTTGCTAAATGTATTGAAATTCTATACAGTTGACTCAATTTTAAGAACATGTGCCGTGCATGGCACACACAACCGGAAACTTACAACTTATTTATTTGTCAATTCAGTTTTTTTCTGATACTGAAAATAGGAATGAATTGGTTTGGAGTTATCCAGAAAAAACTACACAATTACTTATTCACGGCGGCTCCGCCGCCGTGAATCGCGCAAGCAGGTGTTATGGCGTCCGGCGGTATATAAATGGAAACACTCTTTTTGCTGACAATCTTCATCGGCTTGATGGGCGCTCTTTGTCGAAAAAACCTGATGATGAAGACCCTTTCAATGGATGTCATGGGAACAGGAGTGATCGGCTATTTTCTCTTCATTGCGTCCCGCGGCGGGATGGTCACGCCGATTGTCGGCGAGGCCCCGGAAACAGTCGCCTATGCGGACCCGGTCCCCCAGGCGGTGATCCTGACAGCGATTGTCATCGGCTTTTCGATTGTCGCGCTGTTGCTCGTCTGCCTGATGATCCTGTCAAAGGAATATCCGACCCTTGACATTGACGACATTGAACGTGTTGAAGCCGAGAAGCGGACCGGAAAACCCCGCCCATGACCCATCCCCTGACAATCATCCTGACACCGCTGTTGTTGTGCATGCTCAGTATGATGCGGCCCCGGTCGGCGGGTCTTTTGAGCCTGCCGGCCTGTTTGCCGACAGCGGCGTACGCCGCCTGGCTCTTCCACCAGGATTCGACAACCGCATGGGTTCTGGTCGATGCATTCGGGGTGATGCTGAAAACCGATACGCGAACCGCATGGCTGCTGCTGACCAACGCGCTCGTCTCCGCCGCCGTGGTCCTCGATTTACGGCGTCGAAATAATGCTTCGCCGTTTTTGCACACCCTCATCATCACGCTCCACGCCGGGATCAATGCCGCGTTTATCTGTGCAGACCTCTTCAGCCTTTACGTGGCTCTGGAGCTGACCACCATCACCGCGGGCCTGCTCATTGGCCATCCCCTGAAATCGGGAAGCGTTTGGAACGCATTCCGCTACCTCTTTGTCAGCAACATTGCCATGCTCTTCTATCTGATCGGCGTTGTGTTGGTCTATGAATCGACGCTCTCGTTCGCCATCGACGGGGTTTCACACAGCCCGCCGGTCGCGTCGGCACTGCTGATCACCGGACTGCTGGTCAAAGGCGGTGTTTTTATTCCCGGACTATGGCTGCCCTTTGCCCATTCCGAGGCCGAAGCCCCGGTCTCCGCCCTGCTGTCCGGCGTATTGGTGAAGATCGCGATCTTTCCCCTGATGACCATCGCCCTGCACTCCCCGGAAACCGGCACAATCCTTCGATGGATCGGCATCGCCAGTTCCTTGTTCGGGGTCTGTTTCGCGATTTTCGAGACCGATGTAAAGCGGCTCCTGGCCTTCAGCACCATCTCCCAAGTGGGCGTAATGCTCGCCGCGCCGGTTGCCGGTGCGTTTTATGCGTTTGCCCACGGCATCGCAAAAGCATGTCTCTTTTTATCCGCCGGAAAGCTCCCGGCGCGGGAGATCGGGGTGTTAAAAACCATTGGCGTTGACAGACGCCTCCGGGCCATAATGACCGTCGCCGTTTTATCACTTTCCGGAGCGCCGTTTCTGGCCGGATATGTGGCAAAAACCGAGCTCTTCCGCCATCTGACGCACTTGCATGCCCCCTGGATGACGGCAGGAGCCGTCGGCACTGCGCTGATCCTGGCAAAACTGATATTTTTGCCTGCCCCGGCGGCATCCACGTCAAAACCTGCGCCGGTAATGCCCGTGTTCCCGCTCTTGGCCGGAATGCTCGTTTTCGGCATTACACCAGACCCCGCCGCCACGAAAGAAATCGGAAAAGCCCTGTTCATAATACTCACCGGCTGGGGACTTTACGGCCTGATCTTCCGACGGGTCAGCATACGACTCTCCCGCCGGCCCGAATACTTCCGCCACCTGATCGGCACAATGGTCATTCTGTTATGGGTGCTCATGATCTTACAGGAGGTTGCATGATGGGTTCTCTATTGATACGGCTCTGTTTCTGGCTTTTGCTGACAGCGGATATAGGCCCGGCCAATATCTGCATCGGATTGGCGGCGGCGGTGCTGATTCCGAAAATCCCCGGCAAACCGGTCTCTGGAAAGGTTTTGACGGCGGTGCTGCTTCAGTGCCTTCGCGCCGTCCCGATCGCCTACCTCCAGGCGGCGGACATGGTGATTCGACGCCATCGGTTTGAATATACAGAGACGCACCCGGTCCGGTTCGGCTTCAATCCCCTGGTTGTTTTTATGGAGATTTTTTTGGTGACCTTTACGCCTAAGACCCTGGTGATCAACTTTGATAAACACAGACACATCACCGTTCACCACATTCGTCCAAAGGAGAAATAATGAGCCAAATACTCTCTATGATACTATTTATGATGACGCTGGTGATCGCCGTACAGATTCTCGCGCTTTTTCGGGAACGGAGCGTGTGGGAACGAATCCTCACGTTTTCAAGCATCTCCTCCAAAACGGCGGTGCTCGCTCTGGCGGTTTCCGTGATGCGGGAAGACTGGATGATTGCGGTCGTGGCGGTAATTGTCTTAAGCGCCGGAAACGCGGGGATCATGCTCTTGTCTCACCTTTTAAACCGGCTCAATGTGCAATGAGTAACATGCTCAGCCTTATTTTGATGGGAATCGGCCTCTTTTTCTGGATATGGGGCACTTTCGGTATGTTCGGCAGGAGATCGACAGCCTGGAAGCTCCACATCCTTGGTGTGGCCGATACCCTGGGATCAATCCTGATAATCACAGGCCTCTGGGTGCGGTATCCGCGTGAATGGCCCCTGCTGCTACTCGCCATCCTCTCTCTTGCAGTGTGGAACACCATGCTCGGATACGTGATCGCCCATTGCTCAACCCGGGGGACTTCCAAATGACCGAAACACCCATTCTTTTCAGCATCGCACTGCTTATGCCCCTAAGCGCGCTCCTCACCGTGCTCCAGCGAAATCCTTACAATGCGCTGATCTCGCGGGGCGTCCTCGGTGCTGTGTCGGCTTTGACGTATGCGTCGCTCGGCGCGGCGGACGTGGCCGTCACAGAGGCGCTCATGGGCAGTCTGCTCACCATCGTTCTTTACACCATCGCCGTACGCTCCACGATGGTGATCCGGCTCGGTGTGGTGCGGCCGCAAGGGACGCCATCCGCATCCGTTGAAACGGCAACAGCAGCGATCAAGGCTGCGTGTCGTAAAAAGCATCTCCGGTTCGAAACCACAGACTACGCCATGGTTGAAGACGCGGTCAATGCTTTGAAAAACGGGGATGCGGATATCCTGCTCGGAAAATCGAACGCGATGGTCATTTTTACAGATGCGACCCCGGAACACCCCTCCGGCGACGCTCCGGTTCTCGTCTACCGGCCCGCCGGGCTTGAAGGCTTTGCCCGCCGGATATCCGTGAACACCGGTGTCACCGCTTTCCGGTGGCCGGACACTGCAATCTCGAAAGGCGATCACTGATATGACCGTCATCTACCTGATCGTCATCGCGGCGGTCTTTGTCAAACTCTCTGTTTTTGTCCACGGAGCCCCGGAGGTCTCTGTTGACATCGTACGGACAATTGTCTCGGAAACCGGCGTTCCCAACGCCGTGGCCGGTATATTGCTGCGGAATCGGGTTTACGACACCGTATTTGAGGTGATGGTTTTCACCATTGCGGTTCAGGGCGTCTACGTCTTTCTTTCCAGACACGACCCTGTAAAATTTATCACCTATGTGCGCGAAGAGACATCGGTCATCCTCGCCCGGCTAGGGGCTTCTGTGTCAGCCATGATCTGCGTGGAGCTTGCCATACGGGGCCACTTGAGTCCCGGCGGTGGATTTGCGGCCGGTGTGGCCGGCGGCACAGCCATCGGATTGGTGGCGATCACATCCCCGCCGGAAAAGATGCAGCGGCATTACAAGCAGTGGCGGGTAAAGACGGCGGAAAAAAGCGTCATTCTCGTGTTCCTGGTGCTGACAGGGCTTTTTCTGCTTAGGCCCGATTTGTTCCGGGGCGACATGGCAGCCTTATTCAGCACCCTCGCCATCCCGCTCTTCAACCTGCTGATCGCGTTAAAAGTGACCATCGGAACTTGGACCGTGACACAGTTATTTATCCGGTATCGGGGGTTGTTGTAGGCCATGGCAACAGCATCCGCCGGCAGCATAAACTGACTTAAAAGGAAATAATCCCATGCGCAACAAATTCCTGAACACCGGCCAGCCCGGTTTTCGTCCCCTCCAAAAATTGAAAGTCTGTATGTCCGGCCTGCGCTACGCGGTTTTGGCCGATTTCAGTGTTGCTTACAAACTTCTGCTTTCTTCGATTCTACTTGTTGTTTGCCTGGCCCTGCACAAGTGGTTCGACCTGCTTTTAATCGTCGTCGCCACCGGCGTAATGGTCATATCTGAAATATTCAACACCGCCATAGAAGCGATCTGCGATATGATTCAGCCCGACGAGGACCCGCGTGTCGGCATCATCAAGGACATCGCTGCTGCGGCAGCCGGCATCAGTATCCTGATTTGGGTGATTGTCTTTGTGTTTGAAGTCGTTTCCCTGTTGTAACGCCGCCTTTCTTTATCCGCTCCGCCGAGCATTCTCAACGCTATTACGTTCGGAGTTCCACCTTCAGGTCGTTGGAAACGGATAGACTACTCTTCAAAAGCACGCCACCCGCCGCCCAGTGCCTTGTAGAGTCGGACGGCGTTCCGGCTTACCGTGCCCTCGCTGACGGCAAGTTTTTCCTGGAAGCTGAGCCGCGAACGCTGTGCATCAAGCACATTGTTGAAGTCGGAAAGGCCATTGCGGTATTGATCCTGGGCCAGCTCCTGGGCGGCACGGGCAGCTTCGACAGCGAGCCTGAGCGAAGCGCGACGCTCTTTTTCCTTGCGGTAATCCATCAACGCATCACGCACTTCCTGCACACCATTCAGCACTGCGGATTCATAGGCATACAGATACTGTTCCTGGACCGCTTCCTGAATTTTAATATTGTTACGGATAGAACCGGAGTAAAAAATCGGCCAGCGAATTCCGGGTATAATGCTGTATGTCCCACTGTCTGACTCGAAAAGCGTAGACGACGCCAAAGACTCCAGCCCGATGGAGCCGGTCAGCGTAAACTTGGGATAGAGATCGGCCACGGCCACACCGATGCGTGCCGTCTGGGCAGCCAGCTCGCGTTCGGCGCGTTGGACATCCGGGCGGCGGCGCAACAGGTTTGCCGGAATGCCTTCAAGCTCCGGATCAGATTGCGGTATCCGGTCGATATCCGGGATTTGTAAACTGCCCGGCATCTCGCCTGCCAATACCGATAGAGCATTTCGGGCGCTCTCCAGCCCGGCCTCAAGGGTGGGAATCTCGGCCCGGGTGCTTTCGAGATTGTAACGCGCTTGTTGCACGGCCAATCCATTGCTCAAGCCGATGTTAAACCTGTCGGCAAGGATCTCATAGGTATTCTGCTGAACTTCCAGGTTGGCCAGCGATACGGTCAGGCGGTGCTGGTAGGTGCGAACGCTGAGATAGGCGATCGCGGTCTCCGCGGCCACACTGACCCGGACGTCATCCAGCCCGACCCGGATCGCTTCCCAGTCCGCAACGGCTGCTTCGACCGACCGCCTGGTCCCGCCAAAAATATCGATTTCCCAGACGGCATCGAATCCGGTGCTGTAGAGGGTGGTGGAACCGGTGTCCGACATACCGTTTGCTGAAGAATCGGAACGATCGATCCTACCGGTTAGATCCACGGTCGGCCCGTAGGCGGCCTTGGTCCGGGCCAGTTGGGCGCGGGCCTGGCGAACCCGGGCCACGGCTGTTTTAAGGTCATGATTGTTGTTCAGCGCCCGTTGGACCATATCGGTCAGCACCGGATCGTTGAATTGGTTCCACCATTCGGCCACATCCACCTCGACATTCCGCGCATCAGGGATGTCCGGCAGACCGGGCCGCTGGTAGTCCGGCCCCACTGTCATGCAACCGACCATCAGCATCGGCAATAAGAACAGCAACATGGACAAATGCTTGGCTGCGGAGCGGTTACGGATGACGTACATCTTTTCCCGGAACGTTTGGAACAACACAAAGAGTGCCGGGACCAGTACAATCCCAAACAAGGTGGCGGCCAGCATCCCGGAAAACACCGTGGTGCCGATGGCCTGGCGGCTGGCGGAGCCGGCGCCGCTGGCGAACACCATGGGCAGCACACCGAGGATGAAGGTAAAGGCGGTCATCAATACCGCACGGAACCGCTGTTTCGCGCCATCGGCGGCCGCCTCAATGATGGACAGGCCGTCTTCACGCCGGGCTTTGGAAAATTCAACGATAAGAATCGCATTTTTACTAGCCAGGCCGACCAGCAGAATCACACCGAGTTGGGCATAGATACTCAACGGCAATTTGATCACCATCAGTCCGGCCAGGGCGCCAAGCACGGCTACCGCAGTTGAAAGGATTACCGGTAGCGGTGTGGTCCAACTTTCATATTGGGCCACAAGAAAAAGATAGGCAAAAATAATAGCCATCATGAAAATCAGGGTGGCCGATCCTGCGGTAGTGGCTTCCTGATAGCTCAGTCCCGACCAGTCAAAGGTATAGCCTTCCGGCAGGGCTGTTTCCGCAATTTCGGAAACCTTGGTCATTCCATCACCGCTGCTGACCATCGGCGCCGTAAAGGCGGTGATGCCGACCGCCGAGAACTTGTTATAACGTTCAATCATTCGCGGTGCCAGGGTGGTTTTCGTCGTAACCAGGCTGCCCAGGGGCACCATCGCGCCATTGCGGTTCTTTACATGGATATTGCCGAGGGCCTCAAGGTTCTTCCGGTGTGGCCAGTCGGCTTGTACAATGGCCTTGTTCACCTGCCCGTCAAAGTTGACATCATTTACATAGAGCGAACCGAGATAGTTTTGCAATGCACTGAAAATACTGCTGACCTCGACCTGCATCAACGCTGCCTTGGTGCGGTCCACATCCAGATAGAGATGGGGCGTTGCGGCGGAATAGGCACTGAAGCCAAACATGATTTCCGGGGCCATGTTGAGTTGCATCAAAAAGTTGTTCATTACGGACTGGAGCTGCTGGGGATCGTTGTCGGCGGTGGCCTGCAGGCGAATATCCAGGCCCCCGCTGTTGCCCAGCCCCATGATGGCGGGCGGCACAAACAGGTTGAGCTGCGCGCCGGGTTCTGCGGCCAGCCGTGCCTGCAGCTTTTGCTGGATGGCCGTAATGCTCAGCCCGGGAGACTCACGCCGGCTCCAATGGTCAAGGCCGAACATGAAGAAGGCCACGTTTTCGGAAGAACCGCCCATCATGCTGAAGCCGGTGACCTGAATGGTGTAATCGATCCCCGGCTCATCCTGCAGCGGCGTCAACACATGCTCCAGCAGCGCCTCGGTGCGGGCGCGGGTGGCCCCTTCGGGCAGTTGCGCCATCCCGAAAATGACGCCCTGGTCTTCATCGGGCAAAAAGGCAGTCGAACTGGTGTTGAACAGGAAATAGACACCGCCAAATACCCCAAGCAGGATCATGGTGCTAAAGACCAGTTTGCGGGCAATCCAGGTACTGCCGGAAACATAGCCGCCCCGTACACGGTTGAGCGCGGTATTGAACCAGTGCTTCGGACCCTGCTGTTTCGGTTTGGCCACCTGAAGAAAGGTTGCGCAGAGCGCGGGGCTTAGCGTGAGGGCGTTGACTGTGGAAAAAAAGACCGCTGCTGAAATCGACACCGCAAACTGCTGGTAAATCTTGCCGGTAATGCCTGCCATAAATCCAATGGGAACAAAAATGGACAGCAGTACCAGCGTGGTGGCGATGACCGCGCCGCTGACTTGCTGCATCGCCTTGATGGCTGCACTTTTTTGATCGAGCCCTTCGCTTTCCATCAGCTCCATGACCCGCTCAACCACCACTATGGCATCGTCTACCACCAGGCCGATGGCCAGCACGAGACCAAAGAGCGTCAGCGTATTGATGCTGTAGCCAAGGGCTGCAAGCACCATGAAGGTGGCGCAGAGCGAGACCGGAATGGTGATGGATGGTATCAGCGTGGCACGCCAGTTCTGCAAAAAAACATAGCAGACGATGACCACGAGCAGGAAGGTCAGGCCAAGGGTTGACACGATTTCCCGGATGCTGGTGCGGACAAACTCCGAGGCGTCGTAGGGCAATATGCTCTCAAGGCCGTCCGGATAATCCTTTTCGAGCCGCGTCATTACCGTACGCAGGTCATCCATGGTGTCAAGCGCGTTGGAACCCGGTGTACGGCTCAGGCCCAGCGCCACACAGGGAGCGCCGTTGTATTTGGCGGAAAAAAGATAGTTGTCGGATCCTTTTTCGATTCGTGCAACGTCCTTGAGGTAGACCACCGCACCGTCGGCGCCGGTGCGCACCACGATGTTGCCGAAGGATTCGGTATCGTTCAGCCGCCCTTGCGCAGTCAAGGTGAAGGCGACCTGTCCGGAGCCGTCGTCCGGCGTAGAGCCGATGGCGCCGATGGAGGCCTGCACATTCTGGTTGCGGATGGCCGCCGTTATTTCATCGACGCCGATGCCGAGCGCGGAGATGCGGTCGGAATCAAGCCAGACCCGCATGCTGTATTTAGGGCCATACACCTGTGCGCGGCTGACGCCGGGAATCCGCTCAATGGTCGGCTGGATGATTTTATAGGTGTAGTCGCTCATTAACTGTTCATCAAGACTATGGTCGGGGGAGCGGACAATCACGAAACCGAGCATGTCGGCCGATTCGGTTTCAACCGTCACGCCCTGCTGCACCACTTCGGTGGGCAGCATGGGTTCGGCCTGGGACACTCGGTTCTGGACCTTCACCTGGGCCATGTCCGGATCGGTGCCCACGGCAAAGGTTACGGTGAGCGAGTAGCTTCCCGAATTATCGGAGGTCGAGGACATGTAGATCATATCCTGAACGCCGTTCACGGCATCTTCAATGGGTCCGGCCACAATGTCGGCCATGACTTCGGCACTCGCACCGGGGTAACTTGCACGCACCACGATCTGCGGCGGTGTGACCTGGGGATACTGGGTAATCGGCAGGGAGGTGATTGAAAGAATCCCCGCCAACATCAAGACAATGGAGACCACACCCGCCAGACGCGGACGCTCAATGAATACCCGTGAAATCATTTTTCGGCCTCCGGCAACGTTACCTGGGCAGTCATTCCCGGCCGGGCTTTTTGTACACCGTCAACCACGATACGGTCGCCGGCCTTCAGTCCGGAAAGCACCACGAAGTCACCTTCAACCGATTCGCCGATTTCAACGCGGGCGGTTCCGACCTGTCCCTCCCCGTTGACCGTCAGCACATAGGAACCCTTCGGATCAAGCAGTACCGCCCGCTGGGGAATACGGATACCCATGGGTCGTTGCCGCAATCCGAGCAGAATGTTGACGTAACCGCCGGGGACCAGCCGCCCGTCGGGATTATCGAACAGGTAGCGGACCGCCATGGTGCCGGTTTCGGGATTCATAACGTTATCGTCGAACTCCTTCTTGCCAACCAGGGGAAGCTGCGTTCCGTTGGGCAGACGAATGTAAGCGACCATACCGTCGGAGGTGCCCGCCAGCTCCTGGGCACGGAAATCCAGGTAAGCGCGGTCGGTCATGGAAAAGACCACACGGATCGGACTGATCTGCACAATGCGGGCAAGTTCGTTGGAGGCGGAGGTGACATAGTTTCCCTTGGTTACCTTCGCCACGCCGATGCGGCCGCTGATCGGCGCACGCACTTTGGCATAACCCAGGTCAATTTTGGCCAGGTTCAGGTTGGCCGCCGCCTGCTTCAGGTTGGCCACGGCCTGCAATTTGTCGCTTTCCGCAGTGTCGAGATCCGACTGTGAAACGCTGCGTTTATTTGCCTCACGCATACGCTTGAAGAATTTTTCGGCGCGGTCCAGTTCGGCTTTCGCACGGGCCAGCTCGGCCTCACGCACGTCAACCATGGCCTGATATTGTTTCTGGTCGATGGTGAAAAGCAGGTCGCCCGCTTTCACAAAAGAACCTTCCGTGAAATGGACATCATCAATGTAACCCGCAACTTCCGAACGGACCATGACCTCCTGCACCGGCTCGACCGTTGCAATATGGTCCTCAAGCACATCCAGGGGCCGTTCCTTCAGCTCAACGGCGATCACCGCGGGCGGCGGCATTTCACCCATGCCCATCATGCCCGGCGGCGGTCCGCCTGACGGAACAAACAGACTGATAAAATACCCCACGCCGATTAAAACGATCGCGATAACTACTTTTCCGATTGCCTTTACCATTAGATCTTTTCCTTATTTAAAGTTCTCCGGCTTCGTCGACAAGACTGCTGAACAGCAGGTCAAAACTCTCCAGTATCACTTCCACAAATTTATTCCGGTCATATTCACCGTACATCGCCAGATGCATTGCACCAATCCAAGATGATGCAAAACAGAGCGCAAGGGTCCGTGCGTCCGTTTCTTTACTCAAGGCACCGTTTTCCTGCAGCCGCATAAGTTTTTCTTCAAAATCCTTCATCGGATCGACGCGCAGTTCCGCCATTTTTTCATGCACTTGTGCTATCAGTTCGGTTGACCACTCAATCTGGAACCCGCAGAAAAACTCAAACTTCCAGGCCTCCTCATCACTCACAAATGTATTAACAAACTCGACTAAACCCTCGCGCAGGTCCGCCACGCTTTCCGGCGTCATATCTTCAAAGCGCTTACACTTCTTTTCTTTTCCGTATGAGATCATAGCAGCCAAAAGTTCAGGTTTTGTTTTGAAGTGCCAATAAACCGCACCCTTTGTCAGTCCGATCTCGTCGGCAATATCCACGAAGGTGGTTTTTGAATAGCCCTTTTCCGAACAAACCTTCAGCGCAGCATCCAGAATCTGCCGCCGTGTCTTTTCCGCCTCTTTTTTCGTTTTTCTCGCCATAGGTTTTCCTCAATTCAATGGCGGGCATTATACATACCTTCTGGTAGGTATGCAATAAAAATAATATCGGATATTTAGAACTTTTTATGATTCAGACGCCGCAAAAAGGAACTAAGAAGATGTTCGAATTTCATTTATTATTTTTGGCAATGTGTCAACTAGATACAAAGGCAAGGATAACAGTTTGTAGTGTGCGGTTTCAATTCCATTTGAGGTACTGATTTGGTGAGAGATATCTTGGAACCCAAAAGGATTTAGATCAAATCTGACAGCCAGGAAAATATTCTTTTTAATGACAAATTGCTGTAGAGACTTTAATGAACCGCTTTTGCCTGATTTTACTTCTACTGGTATGATCAATGGGCCTTGGGAGATCACATAGTCAACTTCTGCATTGGATGTTTTGGCTTGCCTGACCCAATAGTTTAATGACGGAGAGGGGCTTTGAGTCAGTAAAAGATGTTGGCCGATGAACTGTTCGGCTATGGCCCCTTCATTAACAAGCTCATGATCCGGAAAGGACTGAAGAAACGTCCAATCATTCCCGCAAATGTGATTCATCATACCAATATCCATAAACAATAATTTGAAAACGGTTTCTTTGATATCGGCACTCAGTGGGAGGCCGGAACAATGGCTGTGATAAATCTTATGGCAAATTTTGGCTTTTGAAAGCAGTTCAATGGCGTCTTTAATGTTTTTTGATGGGTGCTCACGAGAAATATTGCTGTATTTTACTTTGTCTCCGACAATCCGTGGGATCGTCCTGAAAACTCTTTGCATCAAGGCCAGTTGGTGTGATTGGGCGTATTTAGAAAAATCATCCTGGTAAGTTTCTGTTATTGAACGGTGAATATCCGCCACGTCCCTGATTGATCCGGTTTCGCACCATATCTGGACTGCTTCCGGCATACCACCAATAAAAACATAATCCCGTTGTTTTTTTTTAAGCTTTTCATGGGCTGCTTTAGGAAGAGACGTGTTTATTGAAAAGTTTTCAATATATCTGGTTAAGGGCGGTTCAGCAGCCATGATGAATTCAGTAAATGTCATTGGGCCAAGATGCATGTATTCGATTCGCCCGACCGGCATTGAAAACGAATGTTCAGCAAGGGTGAATTCTAAAAGTGAACCGGCCGCAATCACAGGAAGCTCTTTTTTTTCTTCGAAAAAATAACGCAGCAGTTGGAGCGCATGCGGTGTGGCTTGAATCTCATCAAGAAAAAGTATGGTATCAGTGGCAGATATTGGTATGCCGCTCAGTGCCTCGATTTCTTTTAACGCATCATCTATATCAAGCGTTTTAAAAATATCTTCCAAAAACAGATGCCGTTCAAGGTTTATTTCGATGAGTATTTTATCATTTTTTCGAGCAAATTCTCTGACCAATGTAGATTTGCCTACTTGGCGTGCCCCTCTTAGAACCAGAGGTTTTCTGTTTGGTTTCTTGATCCAATTCTCAAGATACCTTTCTGCCAAACGTTGCAACATTTAAAACACCCCCCTATTTTTATCTAAAAAGTAACAAAATACTGGGGTGTTGTAAATAATTTTATATCAACCGCTTTGATAGAACAACTGCTGCGATGCAAAGAAATTCTTTGACCATAAGCCGGATTTGGCCTTAGCCTGATAGGCAGATGGACTAAATGGTGATCAAAGCCTAATTTTTAATGGATAACAGTCATTGCCTACACTCCATAATCTACAAATCCGACTACAAAACCAACTTGACATGATAAATAGTTTTATATAGATAACTTCAAAAGCTACCTGAAATAAAAAAAACCAGGGATATTCCTTCCAACGACACCCTGAAAAGGAGCTTGACCCTACCCATGAAACAGAAAATCAGCACCGCTCAGCAGGACGCTAACGCAAAACTCAAACTGCTGGAGACCTTTGGCGACACTTCTTTTGACCACCATTATTTTGCCGAAATCTGTGATAACCCGCTTACCGGCGCATTTAAGAAAAAAACCGTGGTGCATGCCGGTCTTGGGGGCACCCCCGTGCCACAGGAAAAAACGGCCGAGGTATGGCAGACCCTTTCAAAAACACAGCGCCGTGCCAAAACCAGTGCATATATCCACATTCCCTTCTGCCGCACCCACTGCCTTTATTGCGGTTTTTTTGCCAACTTTGCCCAGCAAGACAAAATGCAGGCATACACCAAAGCTCTGGTCCGGGAACTTGAAGCTGACCAGGATTCGGACCTGGTGCAAAGCCACCCTGTTAATGCCGTCTATTTAGGCGGCGGCACGCCTACAGCCCTTGAAAGTAATGATCTAAAACTGGTGCTTGACACCGTGCGCCGCTGCCTGCCCCTGGCCAATGACTGCGAAATCACTGTGGAAGGCAGGGCCAGCGACCTTACGGATGAAAAAATTCAAGCCTGTCTCAAAGGCGGGGCCAACCGATTTTCCATCGGGGTTCAGACTTTTGATACCGACATCCGGACAGGCGTAGGCCGTTTGGCAGACAGACAAACCGTCATGGAAAGCCTTTTACGCCTTAAACAGACCAACCATGCCGCCATCATCATTGACCTGATTTTCGGGCTGCCCGAGCAAACCATGACAATCTGGGAAAAAGACGTTGATACGTTTCTGGATTTGAAACTGGACGGCGTGGACCTGTATCAGCTTATCCGTTTCCCCGGTGGCCGCCTTGACAAGGCAGCCAAGGCTGGACGGTTCAAGACGCTGCCAGACCAGACCCAGCGGGCGTTAATGTTTGAAGCAGGCGTAAATCGCATGAACCTGGCCAGATACCGAAGGCTGTCCATCAGCCACTGGGGTCGAAAATTCAGGGAGCGAAATCTCTATAACCTGGCCATGAAGGAAAAGGCAGACTGTCTGGCCTATGGTTCCGGGGCAGGCGGCAGTGTGAGCGGACACATGGTTTTTCTGGACGGAAATCTTGATACCTACCTGGAAACAGCAGGAAAAACCAAGCCCGTGACACGCATCATGACCCCACCGGCCCATGCCAACGTAATCCGCCTGATTTCAGGCAGTCTGGAATTGGGGTATATGGACCTGCGGGGTGCCGGAAACACCCTGGGACTGGACCTTGAAACTATTTTTGCCCCCTTGACGGCCCAGTGGGAACGTGCCGGACTCATCACACAGGCGCAGGGCTGGATCACCTTAACCCTGGCCGGACAGTTCTGGCAGACCAACCTGGCCCAGGGCATGATTGACTATTATAAAAAAATAAACACCGCTTCGTAAGGAGAAAAAATTGTGAAATCCCTGGTTGTTTACTCCAGCAGAACCGGCAACACCCAAAAGGTTGCCCGGGCAATATATGATGCCCTGCCCGAACCAAAAGATATCTTTTCCGCCAAAGAGGCTCCGGACCCGTCAGGGTATGATTTCCTGGCCCTGGGCTTCTGGGTGGATAAGGGAACTGCCAATGCCGGTTCCGCCAAATACATGGAAACCGTGAAAAATAAAAAAATAGGGCTGTTCGGTACCCTGGGCGCCTATCCCGATTCGGATCATGCCAAGCAATGTATGAAAAAAGCAAAGGCGCTTGTCCAGGGCAATGAAATCCTGGGGGAATTTTTATGCCAGGGCAAGGTGGACCCGGCCCTGATTAAAATGATGGAAACAAAGATGAAAGACGATCCCCATCACAGGATGACCCCGGAACGCAAAGCCAGGCTCGAAGAGGCAGCCAAACACCCGGATGAAAAAGATCTGGCAAATGCCCGGGCACTGTTTGTTGAACTGGCACAAATCGCTGCCGGGAAATAGTCTGCCTGATACCCCCAAAAGAATTCATCCTCGATCAAGGATGTGCCGGTTGAACAACAGGCCGGATCAATGTTCGTATCGACAACGCGTCTGTATACGGCCGGCAGAATATCAGCATCCGCGGTTCAGCTGCCGGCCATTTTTCAGGGCCATTGAAGTAACACAAATCCGGTGCGATTTATTTCACCTACGGTTCCACTCACTTCCGCCAAACCCGCCTGTTTTTCGAATCGCTCTAAATTTATTCGCACCGATTATTTCGAAGGCCATCTCGCCATAGTTCCGTATTCTTCCCTGGGGGACATCCGCCCAGCGCCCGCGAACCTGATTTCCACTCAGATGACCATGAAAAACATTCGTCCATGTTGCACCATCATCTCGACTCGCCCCGTACCACCACACCTCGGCACCAATCTGTCTGATGAAATAAGTCCCTCCATCGTTGCAGGACCATCTGCCGGTTAACTGCGCCGAACCGTGAGCAGGACCGGGGGTTGATCTGAAGAATTTGAAATCATCGACATTTATATGGCCCCACCCGCCTGACGCCTCATCCACGATAGCAATATAGCCGGGTTTTCCGGCAAAAGGCGTCAGATTCCATTTGACTCGATGCATGGTTTCGGTGTTTTTACCAGAGACGTGGAGAACGCGCTGTCCCGATACAATCAACTCGACTCTCGTCTTGAAGCTGCTTCCGCCTCCCACCAAAAAACTCAGCGTGCCGGATGGAATCGTAAATTTTGGCGAACGAATTATCCCGGTAGGCCCATCGCCTTGTATATCTCCCGGCTTCTGTCCGGGAAGCCCCTGATATTTTTCATAACTGCCAATCCAATATCGCCCTTCGTGATTCGAAGGTTGGCCTCTGTGCCGGGCTGTTGGATTATCGCCGTAGGTGGGTTGAGCGTTAAAAGCGTTTCCTACCTTTATCCATCCCTGAAGATTGCCCGTCTCGAAATTCCAGGTCGTCGCGCTTGGCAGTTCACCGGCAGCATAATTGACCGGCAATAAAAAACAAAATACAGAACACAACATTAACCATTGTACCATTTTCCTTTTTAACATAATGGACTCCTTTTGTTATTTGGGAACGTACCGTAAGCCGTTCGCGGTTATAAGGGACTCGAAAAGCTTGATATCGCAATGAATTAACACAAGTACTTTTGAATCCGGCAATTCTAATTTTGGACTTGATGAACTCGTAAGGAGTTTCCGGTATTGTTTTCCCCGCCTGGTCCGGGAGAACTACCAAGGTAATATTCTTACTGTCTGCTTGTTTTTAACGGTATTGGTTCTAACGTCGGCCGCTGTAGGGGCAGGCCACCGTGCCTGCCCTAACGAGGGCAACCACAGAGGGATTGCCCCTACGAAAAATGGCTGACAATAGAATCAAGCCCTTTTTAACCAATCTTTGTCATTTTTCTAAATAGATAGGAAGTTCTTTTTTATAAGGAACTTATATCAGAAAATAAAAAAATGATCAAGAACTTGAAATATGCCATTAAGAGTCTGTCAAATTGCATTATTTTGCTCGTGAGGTTAGGATGGTCTTCAACATGGAAATAGTGATTCTGATTTTTAGTTTAATCTGTTGATAATAGAAAATAAAGGAGTCTGCAAATGACAACCTTTCAACCAGCCTATATTGAAACCAAAAAGAAAGGGCTCCTCCGGGATAAAATCAGTAAAGCGCGACAGCTGTTAAAATCCTGTGAGCTTTGTCCTAGAGCGTGTAAGGTCGACCGTCTTTCCGGGGAGTTAGGTTACTGCTCTACCGGGGAAGAAGCAGTCGTGTCAAGTTTTAACGCCCATTTTGGAGAAGAACCCCCATTGGTAGGGGCGTTTGGCTCCGGCACCATTTTTTTTACCCACTGCAACCTGAAATGTAATTTTTGCCAGAATTACGATGTCAGTCACGAAGGGGCCGGAGAGGAATGTGGGCTCGGACAGTTGGCCGGCATGATGTTGATTCTACAAAATAACGGTTGCCATAACATTAATTTCGTGACCCCTACCCATGTGGTGCCTCAAATTCTGTCTGCCCTTGATATGGCCATTGACGGGGGATTAAAAATACCCTTGGTATACAACTCCAGCGGATACGACAAGGTGGAGACATTGGAACTGCTGGAGGGGGTGATCGATATTTACATGCCGGATTTTAAATTTTGGGACCCGGCTGTTGCCGAACAGACCTGCAATGCTCCGGATTATCCCGACGTAGCCGCAAAAGCCATTGTCGAAATGCATCGACAGGTGGGTGATCTGCAGATTGATGAAAACGGTATTGCCACACGGGGGTTGCTGCTCAGACACTTGGTCATGCCTTCCGGGATCGCCGGAACCGGGGAGGTGATGTCATTTATTGCCAACCATGTCTCAAAAAACACCTATGTTAACATCATGGATCAATATCGACCTTGTGGGAAGGCGCACCTTGTGGAAGAATTAGCAAGACCTGTCTCTGAAACTGAGTTCACCAAAGCTGTCGAAGAGGCAAAAGACGCGGGGATCACCCGATTTGCAGCGTTGTAGGAATAAATAATTTTTTCAAGTGGCGGAAAATCAATTTGACCGCTTACATGCAGTATTCTGAGGATATATGGAGTTCTGTATGACGTTGGAAAAAAAGAAAGAAAGGCGATTGTCCGTTTCGGCCTTAAAATGGTTGAATCCGGTCTGACCACGGGGACCGGCGGTAATCTGAGTATGCTTGACAGGGAGTCCGGCCGGGTGGCTATCAGTCCCAGCGGGATTGAATACGGGGCCTTACAGCCGGATGATGTGGTCCTCACCGACCTGGACGGAAACATTATAGACGGTGACTGCAAGCCCTCAAGCGAATTGGGGTTCCATCTTTCCCTATACAATCAGCGCAGTGATGTCCGGGCCGTGGTCCATACCCATTCACCTTATGCCACCACCATAGCATGCCTGGGATGGGAGATCCCCGCAGTTCATTATCTTGTGGGGTTTGCAGGAAAAAAAGTGCCCATCGCCCCCTATGCCACGTTTGGGACCCCTGAACTGGCCCAAAAGGTGGCAGACACCATTGGGGCGTACAATGCGATTCTCCTGGCCAACCACGGGCTGCTCGCCGTGGGAGCGACCATGGATGCGGCCTTTGCCGCTGCCGAAGAGATCGAATTTGTGGCCCGGATTTATTACCAGACCAAGAGCATTGGCAAGCCGGTGATTTTGCCGGAAGAAGAGATGGAAACGGTGCTTGCAAAATTCAAGAGCTACGGCCAGAAAAAAATGGGTTGAGAGCCTGTTTAAAAATTAGGGAATTGGGGCCATTCTCATATGATTGCAGCCGATTCATCTATTTTAAACAGGCTCTGAGTCTGCCCGGGCGCGTCATCACCGGGATTCAATTTTCTGTCTGGAGCAGGCGGAACAGGGTTTTCCTGGCCAGTATATCCCCTGAAACAATGCCCAGTACCCGGTTCTCATCCACCACGGGCATGGCGGAAAATTCATGGTTTTCCAGCATCCGGATGCAATTAAGGATGCTGGTGTCCGGCCCGGTTGAAACCAAATCCGTGGTCATGATTTTTGTCAAAGGAGCGTCCATGGGCAGTTTCAGGGCTGCAGCCCGGGTGATGTCCCAATTGGTTACGATGCCGATGGGCCGCCCCTTTTCCGAGACCACCGTGACAATGGATACATGGCTCTCCATCAGAAGTTCAGCGGCATCTGTTATCTGCCTGTCCAGGCCAATAACAGGTGCAGGAACCATAATATCCCTGGCGGTTCTGGATTTTTCTTTTAATGCAATCCGCCGTACCGATATATTTTCCGCTACTTCACAGGGCAGACTGTCCCCGTCCCGGCACAGCCCCTGGATAAGTTCTTTCATATTAGCGGGAATAACGGTTTCCAGCTTTTCCAGGGCGGCCTTCTGTCGCTGTTCCGCCAGGTGTTGGAATTCACTCCGGTGCTTGTCCAGCCAGTCCTGGATTCCGTCGGAATCACCCAAAAGCTCCTTTGGAATATAAAGGTGGCGGGGGGTGGGGATGATCCGTTCATGGGCCGCATAGATGACCCCGCCTGCATTGACCAGGTAATCCGTAGCAATGAGGATGCCCCTGTCTCGAAAAACATGGCGTTCCATCCGTCGACGCTGGGCTTTACGGGCCGGATCCGGGGAATAGGTATTGGCCCCTTCCACAATCATTTGCCATTTTCCCATCCGGTCGCAGGTCATGGCGGGGGATGTACTCGGGGAAACGTCCAGGTAATTGAACATGGGGGAGGCTGGAATCAGGCAGAAGGCCGACTCGGTGAGCAGGTTGTCCGGATTGTTGGAAAAGACGGTTTTAGAGCCCCCCTGGTCCGGACCGTGCATGATCCGGTCGTGGTAATATGCCCCGGTAACGTTCCCTAACGTTTTCCACATACTGAACAATTCAGGCCAGGGCAGGCCGTCCGGATTAAGCAGATAACCTGTGGCGTCGCTGATGCCCTTTATCCTGGGCCCGTAATTCTGGGTGTTCTCATGGAAGAGCCTTGCCGTATTTGCCCCTACGGCCCCGAATCCCTGGATAAGCACATCCAGTTCCCCGGCAGGGGGAATCTCCATGGTTTTAAACTGGGGCAGTTCCCTGAGGCGAGGAAGGTTCTCCACCAGGGCATTGAAGGCCGCAACCACCCCTTTGGCGGCTCCGCCCAGTTCGTCAATCCGGTTGCCCCCCATGTCCGCCGGTTTGGAAACCACGTTATTGATGCCGTTTTCGATGGCAAAAATTTTCATGTCCTGGTCATTGGTCCCCACATCCGGCCCCGGGATGAAAATATCCTTATACCGTTTGAGCAGCCGGCCGAACCCCTTAACGATCTCTTTTCGCTCTTTTTTATCCATGGCACCGGAACAGACAATCCCGGATTTACCACCCCCAAAAGGCAAATCGGCGGCGGCATTTTTCAGGGTCATGCCCCGGGCCAGGTTATGGATGATATCCGGGGTGATATCCGGCAGCATCCGGGTGCCCCCCATGGAGGGCGCCCCCATGGCCAGGTTGTCCACCACCAGGTAACCGCCGATTTCAAGGGGGCTTTCCCTGTCCCAGAAGCAGGAGACCAACCTGGGCCCCAGGCGGTCCACCCGGATGCCCAGCCGCTGGAGACTGTCCACATCCAGAGGGCCGAACTCCAGAAAGCAAAAGGAACGGTCCTGTATCAGTCGTTTTTCCCGTACACGTTCAGGTAGGGCATCTTCCAAAAATATTTTCATTGTTTTTGGAATCATGATTTCCTCCTTTTGGTTGGAACAGTTTTTATCGGTGAAGCAAAATTACATTGAAATAAAAATACAACACGATATTAAAAAACTGCATTAGACAACGAGTAATAAGAATGGAAACAAAAACTATTACATCGCAAAAATGGCATTTAGAGGGGAAATGGCGAATTTGTCCTCTCTTTATCTCTTGGCAGAATGAAGGGGTATGCAAGCACCTTTTTGATACTTTTAACGCTTCAACCAATTTAAAAAATCCTACGATTTTAACCGTAAACGGTCGCGATTCGTATATCGAAGAAAAGGAACGAAAACAGATAATTGCTTTTTTACAAAAAGAAACATCCAGAAATTTATCTTTTTTGAAAAGCCACATTGATCTTTGCACAAATGTGGTAAGTAAGCTTTTAGAGCAATCTAATCAGATAAAAAAAACGAACGTTGCAAACATCACAAACCAAGAGCTTATAAAAATTTTCACCTTTTTTTCTGATAAATTTATAGAGTTAATGCCCTATTTAATGACATTCGATTATTTAGGGGATGTGTTGGAAACGCTTGTCAGTGACGAATTAAAAAAGGTATTTACCAAATATAATTTCCCTAAAGAAAATTTTGATAAACATTTAGCGGTATTGACTCGCTGTTTAGACGAAACAAATTTAACAAAAGGACCTAAGGAGCTTTATAAAATTGGAGAAAAAATGCAAAAAATTTCTCGTAAAAATTTTCAAAAAGCTTTGAATAATACCGAAATTGCTAAACTTTTAGAAAATCACACGCAAAAATATGCTTGGATGAAGGTGTATAGTTTTTTAGGCACTCCGTTTTTAAAATCGGATTATATTAATCGTTTGCGAGAAATGTACGAAGATAATTTTGCTGATATTTTAAAACAAAAAAACAAAAACGCTCATATAAATAACCACGAATGGCAAACTATTCAAAAAATTTATGAAAAAGAACCGACTTTACTTCGAAAAGCCAAAATAACTCAAGATTTTATTTTTATGCGAGCTCATTGTTTTGAAATGATGAATTTTGCTTATTATCTAGTTCATAATCTATTTCAAGAAGTTGCAAACAGAGTTGGATTTTCTGACTATACTGATATTGTCTGGCTTTTATCAAACGAAATTATCGGCGCCCTTCAAGGCCATGAGCAAGATTTAAGCCATGTCATCGAAGAACGGAAAAAAGGATTTACAAATTTTGGAAGCCCGAAAGAAAATCTTATTTTGACAGGAAGTTTGCATGAAGAAATTAAACAATTCTTTGCCAAAAAAGATGATGGTCTCGATCAACATATAAAAAAAGTTGCGGGACAGACCGCCTTTGGAGGCCGGGCTACCGGAACGGTTAAAATAGTATTAACCGCCAATGATCTCAAAAAAATGAATAAGGGTGATATTTTAGTAGCCAAGATGACTAATGCGGATTTAGTGGCGGGATTAGAAAAAGCCGGGGCATTTGTTACAGAAGAGGGCGGTATTTTATGCCATGCCGCTATTGTTAGCCGAGAAATGCAAAAGCCTTGTGTCATCGGCACGAAAAAACGCTACAAAAATTTTTCGAGATAATGATACGGTGATTGTAAATGCTGATAAGGGAGAAGTCGTGCTTTATGAAGAAAAAAAAGCACAAAAAAAGAAAAAACAAAAAAATATTGCCATTGCTTCGTTTGAAGAGCTTAATATTGTGGATACGGATATTGCCGGAGGAAAGGGAGCGTCTTTAGGAGAATTAACAAATGCCGGCATTCCTGTTCCGCCGGGCATTGTAATAACAACCAAAGTATTTAATAATTTTTTATCAGAAAATAAGCTAATCCAAGTTTTACAATCTTTAATAAAAAATGAGGATGATTTTGATATTACTTCTCAAAAAATTCGTAATTTAATTGAAGAGCAGATTTTCACAGAAAAATACCAAAAAGAACTTTTGGAAAAATTACAATTGTTTCCTTCTAACTTTTATGCGGTTCGTTCATCCGCAACTGCTGAAAATGGGACTTATAATAGTTTTGCCGGACAACTGGATAGCTTTTTAAATATCTCGGCAGAGCATGTTCCTGATCTTGTAAAAAAATGCTGGGGATCGCTTTTTTCTCCACGTGCTCTTTTTTATCAAAAACATAATAAGATTGATCAATCGAATGTAAGTGTAGCCGTCGTAGTACAAAAAATGATTGACTCGAAAATATCAGGCATTGCTTTTACTGCAAATCCTATTAATAAAAATCATTCTGAAATAGTTATTGAAGCTGGTTTTGGACTCGGGGAAGCTATTGTTTCCGGTCAAATTACACCGGATGACTATATTATCAGCAAAGAAAATTTACAAATTATTCATAAAAACATTCAAAAACAAAACGAAAAAATTGTTCGTAATGGCAAAAAAACTGAAATAAAAAAAGTTGAAAAAAATATGCAGGGCAAACAAAAATTAACAAATAAACAAATTATCGAACTTGCCCAAATTTGCCTTAAAGTTGAAGACATTTATCAAAAACCAATGGACATTGAATGGGCGTTTGACGGAACACAATTCTTCATCACTCAGGCTCGTCCGATAACTACATTATAATCAAAAATATGACTTGGGTTATTTTAATTTTATTTTCGGCACTTACTCGGGGTATTGGTGATATTTTTTATAAAAAATTAAGTTTTGATTTTACCCCACAGACGATTTTGCTTTTTTCCTCTTTTTTAAACCTTCTTTTTTTAGCACCCACTTTTGGTGGGGTTGGATTACTTGAAACAAAACTTTTTCTATTTGTTTTTTTGAAAGCTGTCACCATGACTACCGCTTGGCTTCTTTTTTTATATTCTCTTAAAAAATTACCAATCTCAATTGCCACCCCCCTACAAATGCTTTCTACGCTTTTTGCCATTATATTCGGTTTCTTATTCTTAAAGGAAAGTCTTACAATATTGCAATCTATTGGTATTTTTATTCTTTTAAGCGGGCTTTTAGCCCTACAAATGCTTTCAAAGAAAGAAAAAGAAGACATTAAAAAAATAAATAATATTTTATCCAAAGCTTTTTTTCTTGGAATTTTAGCCAGTTTTTTTAGCGCGTTATCATTAACGCTTGATCGATACCTACTTCGTGATTTAATTGATCCGGTTAATCTACAGTTTTGGTTCTATATTTTTATATTAACCAATACATTTGTAGTATTTTTATTTTTAAAAACGCCTGTAAAAAAAACGTTTCAAAATTTAAAGTCAAAATGGTGGATATTTTTTATTTTAAGCCTTTTGTTAGTGGTTTCTGATAAAACTTATATGACAGCGGCTACTTATCCCTTGGCTCTTTTGGGACTCTTAATTCCCATGAAAAGACTTTCTATTATCTTTAGTGTTTTTATTGGCGGTAAAGCGTTTAAAGAAAAAAATTTAGGAAGTAAAATTTTTGCTACTATTGTAATGTTGGCGGGACTATTTTTAATGGTGTGGTAAGGCCCATGGAAACGCATCTCACCGGAGCAATTGATCGCTTGTCCGCTCAAACAACGGCACCGGATCTACCAGCTGGCCCTGCACAGATATAGACAAATGCAGGTGAGGACCCGTGGCCCGGCCCGTAGAACCGGATCGACCGATAATCTGTCCCCTTTTTATAATATCCCCCTGAGACACGTCGAATCTACTCAGGTGAAAGTACAGGGAAATAACACCGTTACCATGGTCTATATACATGGAATTGCCGGCATAATAATGGGATTCAGCCAAAAGGACCCTGCCGTCTGCCACCGCTTCCACAGCGGTTCCCGTCGGTGCCCTGAAATCCACTCCCCGGTGGGGATTTTTGGGTTTGCCGTTCAGCACGCGTTGCAGACCATAAACACTGGTGTATTTTCCCTCCACCGGCCGATGAAAGGGCAGTCGCCACAACCGCTGGTCTGACCAGGTAGTTTTGGCCTCCTGGGTCCGAGTCCTTTCCGCCTTTATCCGCTCAAGTTCAACAGTGGGCGGCGTCACCATCTTTGACGGCAGGTTCAGCGCCTGACGGGGATATGTTCGGCCAACAATAAGTACTGACCGTTGCCAGACGGTCTCGTTTCCTCCTGCCCACGCCCGGACCAGAAGTTTCCGGCGACCCGGCTTGATGGTAAGGACATCCGTACCCAACATGGCAATCGCTATATGATGTCCGTTCCACTGGGAGACTGCCGGTACAAACTCCCGATCCATCCACCGGACAAGAATTTTGTCAAAGGCCTGGACTGATGTCAACCGAACAAGAAAAGGCTGTCCGATACCCACCTGCTTTGGATGGGCGAGGACCGTAGCCTCTTTGCCGTCAGTGTTGGTTTCTGCCAGGCTGACAGCAGTTATCATAAAGAATGTCAATAACACAGCAGTGCATGATTTGATACTCAATGCGAAAGTTCCTATTCCATCAGTTTAAAAAATTTAAATTTGGTTCATTTCAGCTTTAAAAATTTCGGGCTTGATTCTATTGTAGGCCATTTTTCGTAGGGGCAAGCCCTCTGTGGTTGCCCTCGTTAGGGCAGGCACGGTGGCCTGCCCCTACAGCGGCCAACGTTAGAACCAATCCCTTATCTCGCTTGCATTCCATATTAGGCGTCTCCTTTCAACCCTATCTCAACGGCAACCTCACGCATGCCCATAATCGTATCCGTAATCAGTTCGCCCAATTCAACCCCCAACATATCGGCGCCTTTCTGGATAATTGATCGATCAACACCCGCCGCAAATCTTTTGTCTTTCCACTTTTTCTTGACCGATTTGGCTTTCATGTCCATGACGCTCTTTGAAGGCCTCACCAGCGCCGAAGTCGCCACCAACCCGGTAAGCTCATCAATGGCAAAGAGCACTTTTTCCATGGTGCTTTCGGGCTTGACATCCGTGCAAATACCCCATCCATGGCTGACCACGGCACGAATCAAATCCTCCGGCCAATCGTTTTCCTTTAAAATCTGCTCGGTCTTTTTGCAGTGCTGCTCAGGAAACCGCTCATAATCAAGGTCGTGGATTAAACCCACAATACCCCATGTATCTTTATCCTCACCATATTTTCCAGCCATGTAACGCATCACACCTTCGACGGCAAATGCGTGTTTGATAAGGCTCTCGCTCGTGTTGTATTTTTTTAGAAGCGCCAAGGCTGCGTCACGTGTAGGTATTTGGCTGCTCATCAGGTCTCCTCTTTTTTAATTGCAACTAAAAACAAAAGGGTGAAGCGCTTGCGGCGCCCATTCTATTCCTGCATTGTTGGTGTCTTTAGTTTAAAAAATTATTCTATAAGTTGCTCAACAGTTAGACCCATTGCCTCTGCCAACCTGATCAGAGTACTTTTTCTTGGGTTGGCGTCTATTTTTTCAATTCTGGCCAGTGCCGGTTGTTTTATTCCTGCCTTAGCAGCAAGCTCTGCCTGGGTCATGCCCAAATATTCACGCCAAGCTTTTACAAGGCTGTCCCCTCTGACGTTGGCCTTAACCACTTCGTGAGGAAACCATACGTCAGAGTCATCCGGCACCACTCCTTCAACCAAGGACTGGTAATCATCCCAGGGGATTACAGCAAACGCCGGCTTTCCTCCCTGTTCAATTATTTGGACGTTATTGGTAAGTACGGTTGTCACGTTTTTTTACCTCCTGTATTGATATAATTTGAACCTGATCTTCGTCGTCAAATAGAACTCGGTAGCGGCCCACTCTCATTCTGTAATCATATTTGTGGTTTTTTAATGGTTTTACATCAAGGCCCGTGCAATTTGGAAAATTAATCAACTGATCAATGCTTTGAAAAATTGATTCCTGATACTCCTTCGGCACTTTTTTTATTTGTTTACGGGCTCTGTTGTGCCATCGAATTGTTTTCATAAATCAATTATGATAATTTATAACATAAAGTCAATGTCAAAGTTATTAAGCGTTATAATATTGTATTAAAAAATGTTAAGACTAAATCCTGTAAAAGAGACAAACAAGGAGAATTCAATGGAAAAAAGTCATACCAATCCGTACGCGGCCCTGGATCAGCCCCAGGTGCTTCAATTTTTGTTTCACCCAAGGCGTGATGATCCCCAAAAGGCAGGTTCCGGCAAGGAGCATTTTATTCCGGTTGATCAGGATATTGAAGTCGGAGCGGCCTTTCACCTGGGAGATCCGTCATTTCCCAACATCCTTTTCTTTCACGGCAATGGCGAGATCGTATCCGACTACGATGATCTTGGCCCCATTTTCAACCGTATGGGCATCAACTTCCTGGTGGTCGATTACCGGGGATACGGCAAATCCTCAGGCTCGCCCACGGTCTTTTCAATGCTTCTGGACTGCCACACAATTCTGGATTTTGTCGTTAACGAACTTAAAAACCGCAATTTCACAGGTTCTCTTACCGTTATGGGCCGTTCCCTTGGCAGTGCATCGGCTCTGGAGCTGGCTGCCACACGCCAGGACAGCATTGACAGGCTGATCATCGAAAGCGGGTTTGCCCATGCAGCCCCGCTTTTGAAAACCCTTGGGATTGATCCTGACATGATCGGTTTTCAGGAAGAACAAGGATTCGGCAATGCCGATAAAATCAAGCATTGGAACAAACCTCTTTTAATTATTCATGCACAGTTTGACCATATTATCGACTTTTCACAAGGTGAAGTGCTTTATAGCCTTTGCCCTTCTGCCGACAAAGACCTTTTGATGATCCCCGGCGCAAATCACAACGATATTTTTATGAAGGGGTTTGATATGTATTTAAACCGCCTGAAAAATTTTCTCATTCCCCAGGACTTGTAGGCAAACATGAGCCACGACAAATCATTACACTTGATATTGAAAACCCAGTATTTTATCTATTTCGGCGTGCTGGGAATTTTTCTGCCTTATTTTAATCTCTATTGCCATCATCTGGGTTTCACCAGTTTTGAAATCGGTTCCCTGTCGGCCCTGAGAACCGCCATTACCATTGTCTTCTCAATAGGGTGGAGTATTGTTGCCGACTGGTATGCATGGAGAAAACCGATTTACGTTTTATTCAATTTCCTCAGTGCCGCAATCTGGGTCTTTTTTCTGTATATCAATAATTTTTTGGGGATGGTGATTGTGACCATTTTTCACACTATTTTCTTTGCCCCCCTCATTGCATTTATAGAAGCCTTTGCAATGGATGAACTGGGTAGTGGGGGCGGTGACAAGAACAGGTATGGCCGGATTCGTGCCTGGGGATCGGTGAGTTTTATCCTTGTTGTGTTTAGTCTGGGCAAAATTTCCGATCTTTTCAGCATCAATATCATTATTCCTCTCATTCTGGCCGGTTACACGCTTCAGGCGCTCTTCTCGATTCCAATGCCCAAGGCGAAAGCAAGGAAGAAAAAATTTCATACCGGGGTCAAAGAACTGCTAAATGCCCGGACCCTGACCTTTCTCACCTGTTCGTTTCTGATGCTCTTCAGCCATGGGACCTATTATGGATTTTATTCCATCTATCTGGAGGAGTTGGGGTATAGCCCCTTTTTTATCGGGTCGACCTGGGCTGTGGCCTCCATCGCTGAGATCGTTATTATGATCAACTCCGGCAGGATTTTAAAACATATCTCCCTTGAAAATGTGATCTTCTTTTCCTGTTTGGCTGCTGCAGTCCGGTGGTGCCTGTTATGGCGTGCGGTCACAGTGAGTGAAATCATGATAGCCCAGGTGCTTCATGCATTTACCTACGGGACGTTTCATGTGGCCTCCATCCTGTATATGGATCGGCTTTCAACCGGGGAGACGCGCACCCTGGGGCAGGCAGCCAACAATGCGGTCTCTTACGGCCTCGGCATGATGGCCGGTTTTCTGCTGAACGGCTATTTGTATGAGGCCTATGGCGCCCGTCTATTTTTGATGAGCGCATGTGTGTCACTTGCCGCTGCGGTTGTATTTAGATTCTTGGGCCGCTGATTTGAACCGTATTGTACTGGGTTAATGCCTGACAAAAATTGGTCCACATAAGCCGATGGAAAATTTTAAGGACTGAGTTTTAACAAAAGCATCGAATGCCCTTTGAATAGGGGCTATCGATCCATGAATAGACGGAATGTGCAAGAATTTTGAATAGTTTGCATAGGATTATTAATTAAACCGGACAAACAAACTCATTGAGGTTTTATAGTTTCAGACTTGTCCATTCTACTTTATTCTTATAAAATCACGTCTGATATGAAGTTAAGGAATGAGACCGAAATAACTTGACCTGGGAGCGCGGGCGTCCCGCCTGCATTTTTACTGCAGGCGGGACGCCTGCGCTCCCGGATATATCAAAATGGGCAAGTTATTTAAAATCCGTTCCTAAATTTGGTATCACTCGATCATCGAGTATCAGGAAACAATCTATGAACAAACGTTGTAAAAAGAAACCGGCGCTACTTACGGCAATGCGTTGGGCATTTGACAATAAACAACTTAAACGTTTTATGCGTATATAAGATCAGAGAGGTATCTTATGCGAGTAAAAATAGGATTCAAGATATTAATAATCTGGATAACGGCAGCATTGTTGATTGGAGGATGCTCAAAAGAGCCTGAAATATCTAATGAAACCATAGAAAACGAAATCCGCTACGCTTGGAAATCTATCCATGGGGAATCCGGCCAAAAAGGCTACCGCTGGAAGCTGGATAACGTGAGGCCTATAAAAAAGACATATAACGACAAGTCGAATAAAGTGAGGGTGGAGGTCCTTTTTAAATACAGGGATGCGGCCAATAAGCCATTAGAACGGAGCGTAGACTTTATCTTTTATTTGAAAGGAAAAACCTGGGAGTTGGAAGACCGGGATGCACGAAGCATGTCCTCAAACACGCGCTACAACATCACTCCTTAAAATGAAATTTTAGATAGCCAATGGCCGGTTGAATTTAGCCCAGACAGGAATAGTGAAAAAAGTAAACACCTTTTTAGGCAAGGGTTTTGGCGTTTGATTACAGACATAGTCAACTCCCAATTCCTATCCTAAGAAACCGTAAAAATCAGGAAAATTGGACAGGTCAATTTAAATACAATGTGTCGCTGGGTCACATTTTTATCTGGTCACTACTGGCAGAACAAGTCAACGCCATAGAGGCAAGGCTCTCGGGGGTTGATAAATACCGGTCCTCATTCAACTTAAGTATGTATAAAGTTTAATCTTGCATTTCCAGGCCATGAATGATTATCTCCAAATAAAGTTGATTTTTTGCAAATTTCAACAATTAGCTTAACGAGGTATAGATTAAAACAAATAAAATGTTTTGAAGCAGGAGTTCTATTGGCAAAAAAAAAGAAAAATTTAGCCCCTGTCATTTCCGTACTCAATATGAAAGGATTGTTGGAAAAACAACTATTTCTGGCAACCTTTTTAGAGAAGTTTATAGAACAAAAAAAATAAATACCTTACTTATTGATATTGACCCTCAATTCAATTTGACACAATTATTAATGACAAGAGCAAAGTATGATAATATTCTTACAGAGAAAAAAACTATATACAGCGTCTTTCAACACGAATCTCCTGATAGTGTATTTGCTGTTTCGGAAGATTATCATCTGAATATACCTGAGATAGAAAGCCTCGTAACAAAACTAAAAAAACTGACGGTTAGTGATGGAGATGGAGGGTCTGTAGAAAAGACTCTTCACCTCCTTGCGGGAGATTTCGATTTAGCAAAACTGAATCTTAAAGGAAGCAATGAGTTAAGAATACCAAGAAAACCATTTATAAAATTTGTAGATGCCGCAAGAAAAAAATATGATTTGGTGACAATTGATTGTAACCCCTCCACTTCCTTTCTCACCAAATGTGCATTGGAAGTTTCAACTCATATTCTAATACCTGTAAGGCCGGATAAATATTCAATGCTTGGAGTTGAAATGATTCATCATTTTGTTAAAATTTATTTAGGAGATAGCTTGATTCCGGACCTAAAAATTTTATTAAACGATATACCTAAGTATGCAGGCCCTAAGATTATTGCCAGAAGCCTTAGATCAGACGATACATATGGAAAATTGCAATACCGCAAAACTCACCTTTTTTGATTATCTTGTGGCAATTTAAGCCAACGTTCCGTCAATTTTTCCAGCTCCGTTCGAACTCTTTTGCCGGAACGGGTATGGAGTTTGAAACGACTACGGTGATTGCGAAGTCTTTGCCGTTCTTCACGGAATACATCCATATCAACAGATGAGAATGCGCTGATCGTTTCCTCAAGACTTCCCGGGCGCGGAATCAATTCCCACGCTCCGGAACGCTGGATCATACGCTTTGTAGCTCCTTTTTGCCCTGTTGTTCGCAGCAGGCGCTGATTGAGTCCGCGGAATTCACTTTCCCGATCATTGTTCGTTCTCGGCAAAGCGGGTACATCGTAAGTATGAAACAAGCCGGAGGCGTAGTTACCAGTAGTTTTACAGATCTTGCTTGCGAAGATGAACAGTGTCGGATTATCCTCGTTTTGCTCAAGTAACTGATCCAGGTACTCAACCAGCTCGTTTTTTACTTCGTCTCCCGTTCGATACGGGTTTTCCTCTGGGTCGAGCAATGTCGAGATATGAATCAGCCAGTCGGCAACTTCACTCAATTGATCATAGTCATCCGTAAAGCATTTGAGGGCTTCACTCAGACCGTGCTGTAACCGAATCAGCCGTTCATCGGGAATATGAGCGATGAATACCTCCAGGCAATCACAGAGTTCCCTAAAACCTTGATACATTTCAATGCCTGCCATGCGGAATGGTGGACGCCCCTTTAACGTCAACAGATAACGCACCCGGCGTATCAGTGCATCCACAATGGAGTGCCGTTCCTGTTCCACCTGATCAACTGAATGTTGTTCCGTTTTCCCCTCGGCGGCAGGATTTTCAATGACAGCTGACGGCAACAAACCCGTTACCGTCAATACCCCTGGTTGCTCCACATGCTCCGGGCGGATGATGTCCCCGGCATTTTGTCGGACCGTTTTCCTGAGTTTAACTTTCATTGTCTCATCAGCGGATGCTGCCGGTTCAGCAACATTTTTCAGATAATGCAACTGGCATAAAGCGTGTCGGGCTTCAGGAAAAATTTCATTAACCGCCGGCAGCAGGCCCCGCTGTTTATCGCTGAGAACTGCCCTGACTGTTAAGTCGGTTTCGGCGATCGGCCGCAGGAAATTTTCAAAGGCATGCTGTCCCTGTTCACTGAGCCAACCACTGCGAAGCGTCACTCCTGTTTGAAGCTCACGCACAACCCACAATTGCGGCTCGCCTCCCTCGGGAGCCAGGCCGTCCAGACTCAGGATCAGACCGAATTCTTGTGAAACTTGCTCTAATTCATCCCACCGGGTTCGTTCTTGAGAAGCCAATAACGGCAGGTAACGCTCCTGATACAGATGGCGGACCTGAGATTCACTGATGATGATTCTGCCGGCTAAATCCGAATGAATATCTTCAAAAGTCAATCTGCTGGTCTGTCGTTGCCATCCGATCGTTGTAATGACGTCAAAACCATAGGTGCAATGCATCGGAGCAATTTGCTGCCATTCGGCGGACCGCCACTTTCGCTTGTAATTGATGCAGCTCGGGTTGTCGCACTGCTTGGGCCAATAACCGACTTCCACCGTCGATGACAGATTCTGTACAATTTTATGTCCACTTGAATAACGACTCAACTCCAGTTGTTCACCACATAACGGACATTGATCTAATTCGCAAATGTACATTTCCGATGTTTCGGGGTATAATACACGGCGTGTTCTCATGGCATGTTCTCCTTTGGGAGTCTTTGTTTTTGGCAAAACATTTATTGCCATGAGAACTTCCTTTATTCAACCCTCTTCGGGGTGAGTTTTGCGGTATTGCGGAAAATTAGTTTTAGTTAATGAGTTACCACATAGCAAGGTTCTAAGTGCAAAGCAGGATTATACTGGATTTGCAGTTGATCAAGGTGTCCCCTACTCTCAATATATCAGAGATAAATTAGTCGCAATTGCAGATGAATATTCAAGACATTTAGGAGTATAATGATGAGAAGCCTTGAGACAGAATTTGTTCTATTATTATCAAATCCAGACTTCAGTAAAAAAGAAGTTTATAATCTAAAAAGCAAATTAAAAAGTGGCTATATTGATGATTATTTTAAAAAAGCCAATAAAATAAAAATCATTTTGTCAGATAAGAAGGAACAAAATGAGGAAGAAACATCGAACAATACCCCTGAATTGAGTGTCTATGAAAAACAGATAGTTAGTCAAGTTGAAAAGCTTCTTCGTACGGAAGCGAAGTTAACTGTAAAACAGGCTGTCCAGTTATTGTTTGAGAATTTGGAGCTATCCCCGTTATCAAAAAGATCCTTTTCTGATCAAATACTATACCTCATTCAAAATCGAGATGGTTCATCTATCATTAATGCCGCACATAAGATCCGAAACGAAATACTCCACAATAAAGAATCTGACCATTGGCCGCTAAGAGAGCTTTAAATGAGAAGAATAGAAGAACATTTTGGATTATTATTAACTGCGATAAATGATCGCGATCAGAATACTTCCTTATTGCTTATGAAGGAAGCTACACAGTCATGCTCTGAATTATTGCTTTGGTTAGATTGTCTAAATTCCCAATTTCCAAATGCTTTGGCAAATGAATTATTGATTGGAGCAAGAGCATCTATGTTGGAATCAGTAGCCTATATTGGATTGGGTTTAGGACGAGCTTCAATTTCAGCAATCCGAACTCAAATTGATTTGATTTTAGCATTTACATATTTTTGTGAACACCCAAGAGAGTGGGAACTCGTAAAGACAACAGATTCTGGTTTTAAACTGAAATCTCATATCAATCAATATCACATTGAAACCAAACCGCATTTCCATAGGAAACTTCAAATAGTTGAAAAATCAGAAGGGAATTCTTTATCAAAATTATATAGAATATTATCTGCTCATGTCCATGGACAAAGTCCACTTACAGCTCCTAAATCAGGACAATTTGTAGACCTCTTATCTTCTGATTCTTTCTTGTCGTCACTCATTGAACTCCAAAAAATGGTTGATAGATGTTTATCTAACTATTTAAGCATTGTTTACTTGGAAATGAATTTATCTCCCCCTCTTGAAATTGAGAATAGAATTAAAAGTCAACTCCAAAGTAAAGAAATTAAAGCAGTTTTTTTCGGAGATTAATGAATTCAACTCCTTTCGTAATATTTCGCTGAATACATTTTCAGCTCCTTATTTTTCAACGTATCACTCGACTATCAAGTTTTTTCTTCAGCCCTGTAAACACTGGGCTAAGGAATGGTCTTTTTCGGAGGCCCAAAATATTTAAAAAAGTATAACAAACTGATATTATTGTGTTTTAAAAATTATGCCAAGATAGCTTGGGATTTATCGAAAGCACGGTAATATCCAGTAATATCAATTTATTAGAAAAAACTTGATAGTCGAGTATCAATAATAGAACGTTAATAAAACGTTAATTCCGAAATGCCAACCTGACCTGTTGACTTTGTCTATTAAAGCTCACTGGCCGTGAATCCAAAACAGACCGGACTGGAAGAAGTATTGCGGGGTGCTCCGGCTTGATGCCCTGGCGACCAATATAACGTGTTTTGAACCGTCCTTAATTTCTACCAAATCGAAATTTCTTGAGGTGACCTTTTATGGTATTATCGGTCGTGAGGCCAGGCTTTAAAAAAATATTGAATACCAGAAGTATTGTGGGGTTGGCCGCAACGCTTCAAACGTATAGATTTTTGCATTATCAAAAACTATTTTTAGAAAAATTTCAGTAAAGTATATTTTTAAAATCAAGATGAACAGCTATAGTGCGAAACGCCACCAACGTTAAAAAACGCCTCAGGTTTTAGACGATAATATTTATCTTCTACCCTTTGTGATTGCTCATCATATGGAGAGCTAAGCACTTCTTGCAACTCTCTTACTAATGCGTAGTCACCCTGCATGGCTTCTTGATAGGCGGGGACAATCAACCACTCTCGCCATGCATATTTGGGGTTAATCTGTTTCATTTTTGCCGATATCTCAGCCAAATTACCGCCTTTGATAACGAGGTCGTGCCAGCTTTTTAGCCAAGATTGCCATTCCTTATCGAGTTGTTGTGAGGTCTTGCTATAGAAGCTCTTTTTCAAGGCTGAAACATTCTCTGGTACATGGGATAATTCACGGAAGAAAATGGTGTAATCCACCTCTGATTTGGTCAGTAACTGCATTAATCCCTGCACTAGCTTTGGATGATAGTCCGTCAAGCCAAGCTTGGCCGCCCACATTTTTTTAATTTGTTTTTGCATTGCCTCTGCAAAACCATGACGTATTTGATCCAATTGTTCCAAAGCGTCAGTATCTTCTGCAAGCAGCGGTCTCACTGCAGTCCAAAACATGTGGTAATTGGCTTCTGCTGCGGTTGGCTGATTGAAGAAGGAAAAGTGTTCGCCGCCGCCCGTCCATGGTTGAAACCCAGGGTCGAAAATTTCACAGAATCCAAATGGTCCATAGTCGAGGGTAAAGCCACCAGTGGCGCAGTTGTCACTATTATAATTACCCTGGCAGTACCCAATACGCTGCCAATTGGCCACTAGTGACGTAAGCCGCCGGCGAAAAAGCTTAGCCAACTCAACCACTTGATCCGCAAAAACAAGGTCTTGATTAATATCGTTTTGGTATTCTCGGTCAATTAAATGCGACACAATCATGCGCAACTCTTCTAAGGCTCTTTGGTGAGCATTGCCGCGAACCCGGCGGGCAAATAACTCTAACTGACCAACGCGCAAAAAAGATGGTGCAACGCGAGTTGAAATAGCCACAGGATTATCCACCATAATATCAGGATCGGTGGAATGAGAGTCTTGGGAGTACCAGGGCCGGGTAACGCGCTCAGATTTAGATACATACAGGGTTAGAGATCTCGTTGTGGGAACCCCCAGGGCGTGCATATACTCTTGCGCGAGAAACTCACGCACACTTGAACGAAGTACTGCGCGCCCGTCGGCACCACGGCAATATGGCGTTGTACCGCCACCCTTTAGTTGCATTTCCCAACGCTGTCCATTGAATACTCCTTCAAATACAGATATTGCCCGGCCATCGCCATAACCATTGCCGGTACCAAATGGACATTGGTGGGTATATTCGGTGCCATAAATTGACAGGGCATAGCCGGTTGCCCAGCCAATCTTACGCATAGGCTCGTGCGCTGCCGAGATATCACCAGAAAATATCTGGCAAAATTTTGCATCATTTACCAACTCGTCGCTCAATCCAAGTTCATTAAAAAAAGTGCTGCTATGGGTTACATATTCTGGTTCGGGGAGCGGCGTGGGAGTCACCGGTACGAAGTGACCGGAGAAAACCTGACGGGCACGGTGATCATTACCATCTCCGGTGGCATCAGGATCGGCATTTAAGGTATCCATTAAAGAATAATCAGCTAATCGCACAAACTCATCGAAAGTCGATATGCTCTGCTGAGCAGATGGTTTAGACAATGACATTGTTGCAAATACCTCGCTACGGGGAGCGCGCATTGAGCGCTATTAAACAAGATTACAGTAGCAACCTTACGTATTGGTTGGGAGCAAGAATCAGTATTATCGGCATAAAAGTTCTTACTCCCGACATAAAATTCAATTGGAAATTAAGCTATGGATACACTTCTAATCTCGTTTATACCGCCCTACCAACCGGTTCATCCCGATGAGTTGGGGTTCGATTTTCGCCAGCAAGTCCCACAAACTCAATCCTTGCTCCAGGTCAAGCGCTTCTTTTAATGCCAGCACCCAGAAATAATAATAATGGAATCCATGTCCGTTGGGGGGCATGGGGCCATTGTATCCGACTTCACCGAAATCATTTTTACCGCTGCTAAATTGTGCCGTACCTTCTTCCAAACTGTTGACATCTCCTGGAATATTATACAAAACCCAGTGAACAAATCCATATGTGCCATTTGGAGAAACCAGTGGTGCATCCGGGTCATGGCAGATAATGGCAAATTCCTTTGTGCCGTCCGGAGCATCTGTCCATGACAATGCCGGTGATACATCCTCACCTTCACCGGTATATTTAGATGGAATTAAACCGTCTTGATTAAATACATTGCTTTTTAGCTGCATTGCTGATGGTGCAAAACCCATAATTTCCCTCCCTTTTAAATAATTTTGAGGATATTTCGTATTTTATACCTAAACATACAATTTTGCACGTTTCAACTCCGTGTCAAAAGACAAAATGGAAGGGAAACGGGGTGCCTGAGCATCAAATTGAAACCACACATTCATGGTATTATCCATCGTCCAAGACTATTTCAAAACGGCATTCAATAGCAAAACCATTGAGGATTATTCATTAATAAAGGGACAGATATTCTCCTCCTCCATCTCGTAGATAAGCCCCATATCGAGCACTTAATTCTGCTGAAAAAAGGTATCTGCCTGACGCGCCGGATGATCAATGAGGCATTACGGCCCGCAACCGTTCGGCAATGCCCACCAGCGCGCCTGTTTTAAAATGGATGGCGTTGGCCGGACAGACCTCCTGGCAACAATAACAACGGATACAGGTCAGGTGATCAATAACAGCCCGGTGCGCCGCCACAAACCGAAGGCTTCCCGGCGGACAGATCGCTGCACATTTGCCGCAGTTCCGGCACAGGTCAGGGTCCTGGACCGGCCGGGAGGTCAGGTGTCTGCATATCAATCCGGACACAAAACCCGGCACCGGCATGACCGATTCCAGCACCGGCAATTGAAAATCTTTGGGGATTAATCCATTGGGGTCGTCACCCACCATCTGCGTATCAGAACCATCGGATCGGACAAAGCCCCTGCGTGCTGCCGCATCATACAAAGGAAAATTTGCCGGATGGGCACCCAGCAGAGGCGCCAGGGCCAGATCCATGGCCAGGGCATCACGGGAGGCGGCCAGAAAGCCTGAATGCCAGGGCGTACCGTTATTGGGACCCCGGCCCTGCATACCCCAGACACCGTCAAGGATGGTCAGGGCCGGTTTCACCGTGCGGCAGATATCCAGCAAAAGATCGGCAAACATGATCCGGTCCGCCCCGGCGTGCATATGCCACTGGCTTTTACGCGGCCCGACCACGGTACCGAAAAGATTTTTAACTCCCATGGTTAAAAGCATCATGCAATGGGTCTTGAGCTTGGGCAGATTGATGACCACATCAGCGGTCAGTGCGGTCTCTTCCAGTTCCAGGGCATGGTATATAGAGCCTTCGGGCGTTTTGGCCAGGGTGGGCCGGCAAAATTCAATCAGATCCGCCCCAAGTTCGTCAGCCACCTCTTTCATGCCGATAACCCGGGAAATACGGGACACCTTATCAATAGCCGGACTGTCTCCGATGATGATCCGTCCCCCGGCCTTTAACACCAGTTTCCCCACGGCACGCACTACGGCCGGGTCCGTGGTCACCCGCTGTTCCAAGGGCGCGGCACTGAGCATATTGGGTTTGAGCAGCACACGCTGTCCCGGACGCACAAACGTTTCCATGCCTCCGCACAACCCCACGGCCCGGTCCACTGCAGACGCCACATTTGCCGTATCATAATCCGGACATGCACAAAGCGCTACTTTGGTCATAAAGGCTGTTCCTTTCCATTATGAAAAAAGTTTTTGATGTCCTCCAATATCAGGTAAAGACAAGGCACAAGCCCCAAAGTAATCAGCGTGGCAAACAAAATACCGAACCCAAGAGAGATGGCCATGGGAATAAGAAACTTTGCCTGGCGGGACGTTTCCGTGATAATCGGCGCCAGGCCGCCACATGTGGTTAACGTTGTCAAAAGAATGGGCCTGAACCGCTGTATTCCGGCGGCCCTGACCGCCGCCGCCACAGGCATCCCCCCGCGCGCCAGCCGGTTGGCAAAGTCAATAAGCACCAACGAGTCATTGATCACCACACCTGACATGGCCACAATCCCGAACAAACTCATAACGGAAAGGGAATACCCCATGATAAGATGGCCGGCCACAGCCCCGATAATGCCAAAGGGAATGCAGAGCATGATGATCAACGGCTGAAAATAACTTTTAAAAGGAATAGCCAGCAGCGCAAACACACAGAATAATGCCAGACCCAGGCCTTTGACCAAAGCGCCGACACTCTCTTTGATATCTGCCTGTTTACCCTTGAATTCGTATGACAGGCCCGGATACCCCTTCACAAGTGACGGCAGGATCTCCTGCTTCATATCCCGGATAATATTTTCAGACATCGACTGGGGGGTCACATTGGCTGAGACCTGAATTTCCCGGCGCCCGTTGCTCCGGCTGATCTCGGTATAAGCCCGCCCCTTGATGATTTTAACGGCATCCCTGAGCATAATCTCCCCGTTTGGGGCATTGATCACATAATTTTCAAATGCGGTTTCAGAAATGCGTTCGTTTCCGGCCAGTCGCACCCTCACCGTGACCTCGTTTCTTCCCCGCTGGTTTTTCACCGCCTCAATTCCCTGGTACGCATTTCGAATTTTACCGGCAATGGTTCTCTGGGTCAGCCCCATGCGGTGACCGGCAGGGGTCAGGGTGATATCAAACTGCCGTTTTCCCTGGGCTGATCCGTCATCAATATCCGAAACCATGGGGTACTCACCCAGACGCAGGGCAAGGTCCTCACCGGCCCGGTTCAGCGTATCCGCATCCCGGTGGCTCAGGGCAATGGTCAGCGACTTGCCGGAACCGGGACCGCCCCGGTTGGCTTCAAAGGTAAGACTCTCCACCCCGGAAACAGAGCCGGTTTTTTCCCGCCAGATCCGGGTCACCTCGGAGGTAGGGATCGGACGTACTTCAGGATCCGTCAGATAAATCCTCATCTGGATAAGGTTTTCACTGACCTGGGAAAAAATCCCCGTGGACAACTCCTGCTTTCCATTTTCATCCACGGTCTCTTGAGCCGATGCTACCATACGGTTTTCCACTTGCCTCACCATGCTTTCAGGCGTGCCATAGGGCAGGTAAATTTCACAAAAGGCGTAATCGGATTCCACCTTGGGAAACAGGACCATGCCCATCTTCCCGGACTTCACATATCCAAAGGTGACCAGCAACATAGCAAGGCCCACGGCAAAGACCGTATACCGCCAGGAAAGCAGAACGGACAGCATCTTGCCATACCCGGTTTTGACAATGGTTTCAAATTTTTCAGAGAACCTTGCCTGCCAGGCTTCAAGAATATTCAAAGGAAAAAACAAAGGGCGGCTGCCATGACTTAAATGAGCCGGCAAGATAAACAGACTTTCGATTAAAGAGACACCAAACACGGCCACCACCACCAGGGGCATTGTTTTAAATATCTTCCCCATAATGCCCGGAATGAACATGATGGGCATAAAGGTGACCATATTGGTGATCACCGAAAAAAACACAGGAACGGCAATGCTTCTTGCCCCTTGGATGGAAGCTTCCAGAAACCCCATGCCCTGACGGCGGCAATGATAGATATTTTCCCCTACCACCACGGCATCGTCCACCACAATGCCCAACGTAACGATAAAGGCAAACATACTTACCATATTGATGGTAAAATTGGCTGCGGACAAAAAAATAAACGACCCTAAAAATGAAATGGGGATACCCAGACTGACCCAGAAGGCCAGGCGGATTTCAAGGAACAGGGCAAGGCACAAGAACACCAGGCCAAGTCCCAGATAGGCGTTGCGCAGCAAAAGATCCGCCCTTTGGGCAAAAATTCTGGACATATCCCTGACAATGCTTAAATGAATCCCCTCGGGCAAGTCCGCATTAATCATTTTCAACATCTTTTTGGCGGCCTCAGTCACCTCGATGGGCGTCTGTTTACCCACCCGGTAAACAGCAATAGTGACAGCCCGTTCACCATTAAATGAGGCCCAGGTATCCGAATCCTCAAATCCTTCAGTTACCTTGGCAATATCCGACAATACCAGCTGGGACCCGTCCTCCCGGGTGAGGATGGGCAATTTTTCATATTGTCGGGCATAGTCTTTGCGGGATTTAACGCGCAGCAGAATATCACCGCCCCCGGATTTGATGGCCCCGCCGCCCAGCTCCACCGACGCCGTGGAGACGGCATCGGCCACCTCAGACAGGGTCATGCCGTAACGCCGCAGGGTATTGATGGAAATCTCAACCAGAATCTCGCGCTCCCTGACGCCTTCCAGCGCCACCTGGGTGATTCCAGGGTCTGACAAAAATCTATCCCTGATATCGTCGGCAAGGTCGCGCATGGTGGTTTCCGGCGCATTCCCGTGAAGGGCCAGACGCACCACTTCCCGCTGCCGGGAGGTGATGGTGATCACCGGGTCTTCCGCCTCATCCGGAAAGGTGTCAATCCGGTCCACCTCGCTTTTAATCTCCTGCCACAACTGGGTGACATCAGCCCCGTCCAGCGCTTCTATGGTGACCGATGCGCGCCCTTCTGACGCCGTGGATGTAATCTCATCAATGCCTTCAAGATCCCGCACCGCCTCTTCCACGGCCAGGATAATGCCGGATTCCACCTCTTCGGGACTGGCGCCGGGATAGGCCACTGAAATACTCACCGTATCCAGGGCGAATTCGGGGAACACCTCCTGCTTGATGTTAAAGGCCATGAAAAGGCCGCCCACAAGGAAAACCGCCATGAGCAGATTGGCGGCCACAGTATTACCGGCCATCCAGGCGATGGGCCCCCTTGGACCGTGTCCTGCAGGACCGGGAGACCCCGGGTTGTGTTCAGACATTATCGGCTCTCCTGCGCAGCAAGGGTCAAGGCCATGCCCGGCACGGGTGTGGAAACATCAGAAGAGATCACAAGGTCACCCGGGGAAAGCCCCGACTGGATGAACACCCGATCATTTTCAATCCATACGGGAGCCACTTTGCGAATCTCCAGGCGCCCATCATTATAAATCCATAAACTGGAATCCTCCCGGACCAGGTTCCGGGGCAGGGAAAACACATTGTCAAAGGCCTGGCCTTCAATAATCGCCTCCACGTGATCATCCAGCAGCATAGCCGGACGACCCTTGGCCGGCCCAAGCCCTAAAGGATCATCCACCCGGATGATGACGCCTGCCATGCGGCTTTGTCCAGTAACCGCCCCGGTGGTCCGCACCACACGTCCTTCCCACTCCCATCCCGCATAAAGGGAGCGAATACGGGCCGGACTACCTTTGGTTTCATGGACCCGAATGCGGTTCAGGCGGTCCAGGGGCACCTGGACTTCCACCTGATAACAGGTCACGTCCACCAGGGTGGCAAGGGTTCCCTGGACTGCCGTCATGGCGCCGGCATCCACCTCTTTGGACAGCACCAGGGCATGGAAAGGCGCCAAAATCCTGGTTCGTTCCAGGTCCAGACGTGCAGCTTCAAGATCGCTTTCAGCACTTGCCACGGTAGCCCGGGCCTGTTCAAGCTGGGGTTTTCTAAGCACCAGACTGGTCTCCCGAATCCCGTTGGGAGACATTGTGGCCATGACTTTAAGTTCTTCCCGTGCAATCTGCTGCCGGCCCTTTTCTATTTCAAAATCAGCCTGGGCCCGGGCCAAAGCGCTTTGGGCCTTGCTCACGGCCAGTTTATAGTCAGCCGGATCAATCCGGACTATGGTTTGTCCTTTAGGAATCAATCCGCCCTGGACAAATTCCGGGGCCACCTGGATGACCGTACCGGCCACCTGGGATTTAATGACGACCTCCCTGTCCGGCCGCACCGTACCCATGGCCCGGATCTGTGCGATGAACCGATCGGGATTCACTTTTATGATATCCACCACCGGCGAGGTTTTCTCAACAGGTTTGCGGTTGAATTTCACTGCGCTTGATTTGTAATACCAAAATCCGGCAACACCCAGTGCAATCAGGCACACCGGCAAAATGATTTTCAAAAGGGTTACACCCAAGGATCTGTGTGACGCTGTCTGACTCATATATTACTTGGCTCCGGTATTTTTATCTTGATCTTGTGCCGGGGTCTCTGTGAAAAACGCACCCCGCCGACCTGTTACGTTGTAAAGTGCAATTCGTTCTTTGACATAGGTTGCCTGCTCGCTGATCAGCTGACGTTCCAGGCTCTCCATGGTCGCCCAGGCCGCAAGATAATTCAGGTAACTGCTCTGTCCGTTCAGGTACTGAACCCGGGCGTTTTGCATGGTCACCTTAACGGCTGCCAGCTGCTGCTCCAAAAGGTCAATATATGCGTTCTGACGGTCAATGGCCACCAGGGCATCCTCCACCTCGCGGATGGCATTGGCAACGGTTTGGGCATAGGTATTAATTTCTTCACGGACCACGGCCCGGGTGCGTTCAATTTCGGCTTTACGCTCCCCGCCGTCCAGCAGGGGGCCTGCCAGGGCAGCGCCCAGGGTGACCACCCAGTTCTGGAAGAGCAGGTCCAAAGAACCGCTGGAAAACGCAGCTGAGGCAGACAGGGTCAGTTCCGGCAACAGATCGGCTTTGGCCGCTTCCACATCCAGCGCAGCCGCGTCAAGGCGCATCCGGGCGGCCCTGATATCAGCCCTGTTTTCGAGCAGGTCAGCGGGTATCCCGGGCTGGGGCACCAGAAAGGTTTGGGGGATATCCGTGGTGGACACCGCCACAGGCGTCCCGGGTGTTTGGCCCAAATACAGTCCCATGGCGTTGATCAGTTGTTTTTCCTCTTTTTCAAGCAAGGGCATGCCGGAAAGCACCTGGGCCAGGGCTTGTCGCTGCTGGGATACATCCAGGGCCGTAGCTATGCCGTTGATAAAGCGCAATTCCTGCAGTTTCAGCGTCATCCGGTTGGCTTCTATCTGCCGGGTAAGCACTTGCATGCGGGTCCGCACGGCCAGAATATCCACCCAGGTATCGGCAATATCCGTGGACAGGGTCAGTGCCCCGTCCTCCAGATCCTGAAGCGCTGCAAGGTATTCCAGTTCACCGGCATTGACTTCGGCACGGTTTTTACCCCACAGGTCCAGGGTATATCCAGCAACCAGGGAAGCCGAATAGCTGTGATCATTATCCGAAGAACGTGACTGATCCCGGGTTTTGGATTGGGAGTAATTTTGTTCGCCGCCAAGGGAATAATCAAGGGAAGGACCAAGATTTGACTTTTGGCTTTTCACATCCGCCAGGGCCTGGTCAGCCTTGGCTTTAAGCACTTTTAAATCATAATTGGCGCCAAGGCCTGTTTCAATCAGTTGACTTAGTTCATCGACACCAAACTGCCGCCACCACCCGCCATCCATATTCTCTTTGCCGGTATGGGGCGTGTCAATACCTGTCTTATGAGCATAAGCATCAGGGATCTCAACGGGCATCACAGCCGCAGGATCAGGAGAAATCAGATTGCAGCCGGCGATAAAAGAAACCGACATCAGTACAATGGCGATCAAGGTATAACGCATCATTTCACAACCCACTGTCTATCACCTCAAAATTATCAGCAGACAGAAATATACCATGGCCTTTAAGCTATAGCCAGATCATTTCACCGGTTTAAGGACTATCGGCCATGAGAACGTAAGCGTCTGAATAACGGTTATGGACCGATCCGACCTATCAACACCGGGGTAAACTTTCTGCTGTGATGAACCCCTCGGTCAACATATTTTTTATGTCTCCCTGACATATGAAAATCAATTATGTGCATCATGCAAATGCGCATAACAATATGCATCTATGCATAATCACATTTTCGTTTATTAGTGTTTACTCATAGACAATGTCATGACGGAGGATGGAAAAAAGCTGAAATATTGACATCATGCCTGGAAAATAGCCTTGAGCCCCAACCGGTGGGCTTTAGAAGTTATTTATGCAGGAATAAATGCGTCCGAGAAGCGCTGCAGGCAACCATGGAAAATAAACTGGGCTTGAGATTAAGCCCGGCTCTCACTGTGCCAAGGCAAAGCGAGGTGGCCATTCCCGGATCGGTCCCCGAAGCTCATTTAAATTTTCTTCGTAATTTGCGCATCAAATAAAAACATTTTTGTTATCTTTTTTTGTAACTTAATCTAAAAAGCCATCCAAATATGTAATCTATGCGCAATCGCATAAAAACAATGCATTTAATCTGAATTTTCGATAATCATCCACAGGCTTGCCTCGTATCAATCACCAGTTTAAATAAAACGACAAAAACTAAATAAATCGAATAGTTAAAACCAAAACAGCCGCAAATACGCCAACAGATCGTATATTGGCAAGCAGGAATCCGAACGAACATGAATGGCATCATCTTTGCTAATTCTGATCCCAAAGGAAAACTGTTAATATTTTTTATAATTTACCTATACTGAGGAGAGAACGATGAAGCATCATATTTCAATTTTTTCAATTCTAATTCTGTCACTGTTTTGTATCCAGTGCGTTTGGGCGGCAGATGCCAGAGACTATTATAAGGTAGGCGTAATTACCTCCCTGTCCGGAGACCTTGCCACCGGCGGCAACGTGACTAAACGCGGGTACGATCTTTGGGCCAAAGCTGTAAACGATCAGGGAGGCATTGAAATCCAGGGTAAAAAATACCTTGTTAAACTGGTTTACGGCGATGCCCAGTCCGAACCCTCACAGGGGGCTTCGGCCGCAGAACGCCTGGCAACTCAGGAGAAGGTCGATTTTGTTCTTGGGCCCTACTCTTCGGGCGTCACCCTGGCATCTGCGCCGGTTCTGGAAAAATATAAAATTCCCATGATCACAGGGTCTGCCGAATCGCCCCTGATCTGGAAACAAAAATTTGCCTATACCTTCGGCACCATCCCCCCGGTCAACTATACAGGAGCCACCCCTATCAACACATTAAAAAATATGCCGGATGCACCGAAAACCGCCGTTATTTTAGGCTCCAACGACACCTTTTCCAAAGCCACGGCCGAAGCGTTTAAAGATGCCTGTGAAACGGCGGGCATCAAGGTGCGCAAATTCAACATTGTCCCTTCAGGCCAGGACCTCACCCCGTTCATGTCTGCCGTTAAAGTGCTTCGCCCTGATCTTGTGGCCTTTGGCGGACATGATGAAGAGCTGATCAACCTGGTTAAATCCCTGCGCCAGATCAATTATTCCCCCAAAGCCCTGCTCATGCACTACGGCGTAACCGAACCGGCTTTTGTGGAATCTTTGGACAAATACGCCGAACAGGTTTTCGGCGCATCTGTCTGGACCGATGCCGTTCACTCCAACAGTGAGATCCTCTGGCCGGATGCCGCAAGCTATGCCAAGTCCGCCCAGGATGCCTATGGGGTTCATGCCGATTACACCCAGGCAGGCTCCACCACGGCCGGCATTGCCTTCCAGGCGGCGTTGCAGAAAATAAATGCGGCGCCGCCCCTTACCGAAGCCAAACGTGATGAACTGGTCAGCGCGTTAGAAAAACTTGATATTCAAACCTTTTACGGTCACCTCAAATTTGCCGAAGAGGGTCAGTTTTTCCATGCAAACATTGGCATCACACCGCTGACTGTACAGATTATCGGCGGTAAAACCATGATCGTCGGTCCGGAGAAAGATGCCCAGACCAGTGCGCAATATCCCATGACACCCTGGGATCAGCGCTGATCACCCGGACTTTACAGGCCTTAATCCTTAAAACCGGTTGCCTGGTCCTTTAGCCCGGCAGACATGTGCCGGGCTATTTTTTCTCTTTGATTTTCAAAAGAGATCTGGAATCACTCGAATCCTATCAGCCTGCGACCGTAATACGGCCTTTTGTGCCTCTAAGTTTACCCTTTTTTTGTCGGAGACCCTATGTTACTTTTACTTCCCCAGGCCCTGGTGGACGGCCTGCTTATCGGCGGCATCTACATCACCATAGCCATTGGTTTTTCCCTTGCCTACGGCGTGATGCACATCATTGATTTTGCCGTGGGTGAATGGATAATGCTGGGCGCATTTCTTGGTTTTTATCTGACCAAGTGGGCCCCTATCGAACCCCTTTTATTCCTGCCAATAGTTTTTTGCATTTTTTTCGGTATCGGTTTTTTGTTCCAGCCCGTAATCCATCGGGTTTTAAGCGGCAAAAAAGGGAATCCTCTGCTCATGGCCCTGGTGTTCACCTTTGGACTGGCCCTGATGATCAAAGGACTGGGCCTGACGGTCTTTGGCTTTTACAGCCGGTCCATTCCGTCAGCCCTTTCCGCAGGTTCCTTCTCCCTGGAAATGGGGGATCTTTTTACCACCGTTCCCACCATCCGATTTATCGGCCTTTTGTATGCATTGATTATCTCCATTGCACTTCATTATATCTTAAAGAAGACGGACTTTGGCCTGGCTGTCCGCGCCCTGGCCCAGCATAAGGAGTCAGCCGGGCTCATGGGTATCAATGCCAAACGGACCACCTCCTATATTTACGGCATCTACGTGGGAATCAGTGCCATGTCCGGCGTACTCATCGGCTGCATTTTTTCCATCTCCGCCCAGATGGGCAGCGATTACACCGTATTTTCCTTTTTTGTCGTGGTGCTGGCCGGTATGGGATACCTAAGCGGTGTGCCTTGGGCGGCCTTCCTGCTCGGCCTGGTTCAATCGTTCTTTTTAATCTATTTCAATCCGGGACACACCCTGCTGGCCGTTTTCATTATTCTCTATGCAGTCCTGCTGGTTTCCCCCAAAGGCCTGTTCGGCAAAGGAGTATAAACAAATGCTGCGTCAAAAAATTATTTGCCTTGCCATGCTGATTGCCGGAATTTTAATTTTACCCCTGGTCATTTCAGATGCCTTTGTGCTGCGTATCGTTACTGAAGTTTTCATGTGGATCGGCTTGGCCATTACCTGGGATGTCATGGCCGGATACACCGGCTATCTGAACTTTGGCCACGGGGCTTTTTTCGGTCTTGGGGCTTACACCACGGCCATCCTAATGATGCGCTGCGGTTGGGGATTTGCCATGACACTGCCGGTGGCAGGACTTTTTGCGGCCATTGCCGCGGTGCTGGCAGGACTCCCCACCCTGCGCCTGAAAGGGGCTTATTTTGCCATTGCCACCTGGGCCCTGGCCCTGGCTGTTCAGCAGCTTGCCCTGGTCCTTAATATCACAGGCGGCCCGGACGGCATGAGACTGCCGCCTTTCTTGCACCCCTCCTTCTTTTATTACCTGATGTTCATCATTGTGGCGGCAACATTCTGCCTGCTCTGGTTCTTTTTGGAAAAAGCACCTTTGGGCCTGAAACTCAAAGCAATCCGGGAAGACGAAGAAGGGGCCATGGCCCTGGGGATCAACCCGTCGCTGGTCAAGATGCAGGCGTTCATCTTATCTGCGGTGCCCGCAGGTATTTTGGGCGGGGTTTACGCATACTGGATCACCTTTATTGACCCGGCCTCAGTCCTTGCGGACATCATCACGGACCAGGCCATGGTTATGGCGGTATTCGGCGGCCTTGGCACCTTGATCGGTCCTGTGATCGGTGCTGTGATCGTCTTTCTTTTTAAAACCCTGTTCTGGGCTTATCTGGCGGATTTCCAGGTATTGTACCTGATCATTCTCGGGGCTGTCATCGCTTTGACCGTTGTCTTTTTGCCCGACGGCCTGTGGGGAACAATCACAGGACGCATGGAAGGACGCAAGGCATTGAAAAAAGGGCTGGCCCTTGGAACAATAGAAAACGAACCATCAGAAGAGAAAGAGAGAGCCCATGTCTGAACCCATTTTACGAATGGACAAAGTGGCCAAGAGCTTTGGGGGGCTTCGGGCGGTGGACGGCGCTTCCTTTGATATAAATCCCGGTGAAATTGTAGGGCTGATCGGACCCAACGGTGCTGGTAAAACAACCGTATTCAACCTGATCAGCGGCTACTTTGCCCCATCCGAAGGCAGTATTTTTTTTAAAGGTCAAAAGATCAACGGGCAGCAGCCCTACCAAATGGCAAAAAAAGGGATTGGCCGAACCTTTCAGGTGGTCAAACCCTTTCCCGGACTGACCGTGCTTGAAAACGTGGTGATTGCCGCTCTGTGCAAACACCACCGACGGGCCGATGCAGAAAAGCACGCCTGGGAACTCCTTGAATTCACAGGGCTTGCCGACCGCGCCGAACAATCGGCGGCAAGCCTGACGCTGCCGGGCAGAAAGCGTCTTGAGATCAGCAAGGCCCTGGCCCTTGATCCGGAACTGCTGCTGCTGGATGAAGTGGTGGCAGGACTCAATCCCACGGAAGCGGACCAGACCATTCAATTGATCTTGAAAATCCGGGACCAGGGCATCAGCATCCTCATTGTGGAGCATATCATGCGGGTCATCATGAACATCAGCGACAATCTGGTGGTACTTAATTTCGGCAGCATGATCGCCACGGGAAAACCTGCTGAGATTGTTAAAAACGAGCAAGTTATCCAGGCGTACCTGGGCAAGGAGGAATCATGAGTGCCCTTGAAGTAAAAAACGTATCCATATTTTACGGGGATACCCAGGCGATCTGGGATATTTCATTTTCCGTCAAACCCGGGCGGCTGGTGGCCCTGATCGGGGCCAACGGTGCCGGAAAGACCACAACCTTGAAATCCATCTGTGGACTTCTACCGTTAAGACAGGGATCAATTATTTATGAAAATCAGGATATCAGCACCATGCCGGTCCATGAGGTTGCCGATCTGGGCATTACCCTGGTGCCCGAAGGACGGCAGCTGTTCCCCAAAATGAATGTGGAGGAAAACCTGATTGTCGGTTCCTACCTGAAACGGGCCAAACCCATGCGGGCTAAAAATCTTAAACGGGTCTTTGAACTGTTTCCCCGGCTGGCGGAGCGCCGAAAACAGATAGCTGCAACCCTGTCCGGCGGCGAACAGCAGATGCTGGCCATTGGCCGGGCCCTGATGCAGGACCCGAAACTGATCATGTTTGATGAGCCAAGCCTGGGGCTGGCCCCCATACTGGTTCAAGAAGTGTTTAATGTGGTAAAGGAACTGCACCAGCAGGGCCTGACCATTTTCCTGGTGGAGCAGAATGTTCATCAAACTCTGAAGGTGGCGGATTACTGCTATGTGATCGAAAACGGACGTATTGTCAAACAGGGTACCGGAAAAGAGCTGGAGGCAGATGAATCAATCCGGGAAGCGTACCTGGGTTTTTAACCTTTAACCCGATAATCCAAATAGATAAAGGCCTGACCATGCCTGAATGCCAGGAACTCAAATGGAGCCACATCGCGGAAGCCGCAGTTTTGCGGGACTTGGACGGACTGGGGCATGCCCTGCTCAATACCTGCCCGGGCGGGGTTGCCGTATTCAACACCGCCTTGCAGGTCGTCATTGCCAATAGAACCGCCCGTACTGCCCTGGAACTGCGTGAAGGCGAGCACCTGGAGTCCTGCCTGGCATGCCTGGCCGCACCGGCATGGCAGGTGCTTGAAAGCGGCACAAAGGTCAGCGGCGTGACCGTCAACGCAGGGGACGCCGTTTTTTCAGCGCTGTTAAGCCCCATTAAACAGGCCGGCAGGGTCGTGGGGGGAACTGTTTTCTTTGAAGACATCACGGACCTTGAAAACATGACCCGCCGGATGGAGTCTTTCCAGGAACTGTCCAATGAACTGGACACCATTATAGAATCCAGCAACGACGGCCTGTGGATCTGTGATGGAGACGGCGTGGTGCTCAAGGTCAACCCGGCTTCGGAGAAACTGAGTGATGTCATTGCAGAGGACGCCATTGGCAAGAATATGACGGAAATTGTGGCCGAGGGAATTATCGACCACTCCGTCACCCTTGAGGTTTTAAAAAAGCGTAAAAAAGTCAGTATTCTGCAGACAACCAGAATCGGAAGAAAACTTTTTCTTACGGGCAATCCGGTGTTTGACGCCAACGGCCGACTGGTCCGGGTGGTAGTCAACGAACGGGACATCACCGATATCAGCCGCCTGCACAGGGAGCTGGAAGAAAAGGCACTGCTCAATGCCCAGTATAAAAGGGATCTTCTTGAAAAGCAGGTGTACGAGGCTGAATCCCAAAGGATTGTGGCAAAGAGCGCCAACTATCTTGCCGTCATGCAAAAGGCGGTGAAACTTGGCGGGGTGGATTCAACGGTGCTGATTCTTGGGGAATCGGGCACGGGAAAAGGGATGATCTCGGACCTGATCCACAGGTACTCGACCAGGGCAGATCATCCCATGATAAAAATCAACTGTGGCTCTATCCCCGAGACCCTTGTGGAAAGCGAACTCTTTGGTTATGAAAAAGGCGCGTTCACCGGAGCCGGAAAACAGGGAAAACCCGGAAAATTTGAAATTGCGGACAAAGGAATCATTTTTCTGGATGAAATCGCTGACCTGCCTGCCGCATCCCAGGTCAAACTTCTTAAATTTTTAGAGGACGGCGTGATTACCCGGGTAGGTTCCACCCGGAACCGGAAAGTAAATGTCCGCATCATCGCAGCCACCAACCGGGATTTAAAAAAAATGGTCGATACCGGGCAGTTTCGCAACGACCTTTACTACCGCCTGAACGTCGTGCCCATCAATATCCCCCCTTTAAGAGAGAGAAAAGAGTGCATCGTGCCCCTGTTCAATCATTATATCCTCGAGTTCAGCCGGAAATATGGAAAAGAACGTCCCGGTATCACGGGAGAAATCCTGGACGCTTTGGCGGTTTATGATTTTCCCGGAAACGTCAGGGAGATGATCAACATTTGCGAGCGCCTGGTGGTCATGTCCCATTCCGATGAAATCTCCCTGAAAGATCTGCCTGGCGTCGTCAGGGAAAATATCGACCCCCGGCCCCTGATCACGGATCCCTGGCAGTCGGGCCAAACGTTCAGGCAGATGGTGGAAACTTTTGAAAAAGAGCTGTTGACCCAGGTGCTGCAAACAACCCGGACCCAGTCTGAAGCCGCGGAAAAGCTGGGACTGAATCAGTCCACCATCGCCCGCAAGGTCCAAAAGTATCGTATCCGTCTGTAGTGGCGGTGTCCCCCTTGTTGTCCGAAGCTGCTCATTGTTCACCACGAAGAACGCAACGTTCATAAAAACGTTAGGACCTGAAACGTCGTGTTCTTCGTGGACTTTGCGGTAAATCAAAACCAAAAATTATTGAATTAATGCTCTATTTCGGAAAGGCTCTCTTCGAGTATGGAAAGGCCCTTGTCAAGCTGTTCATCTGTGATCACAAAGGGCATCAGGGTCCGGATAACATTACCGGCGTTCCCGCAGGAGAGCAGGACCAACCCTTTATCATAACAGACTTTCACCAGATTTTTGGCATCCTGGGTTGCAGGTTCTTTTGTTTGGCGATCCTTTACCAGTTCCAGTGCCAGCATGGGCCCTTTACCCCGGACATCCCCGATGATTTCGTAGGTATCCTGCAGGGCTTTGAATCGCTTGGCCAGGATTTCACCCAACTGCCTGGAACGCTGGATAAGATTGTCCTCAAAAAGAATATTCAGGACGGCCAGGGCCGCCTGACAGGACAGGGGGTTGCCGCTGTAAGTGCCGCCAAGTCCTCCAGGATGGGGGGCATCCATCAGTTCCCGTCGTCCGGTTACGGCCGACAGGGGCATTCCTCCGCCCAAACTCTTGGCCTGGGTCACGATGTCCGGTTCGACGCCCCAATGCTCAATGGCCAGAAAATTACCGGTCCGGCCCGCCCCGGTCTGGACCTCGTCAATAATAAGAAGGATGTCGTATTTTTTACAGATCTCGGATAATTTGGGAAAATATTCCGGTGGTGGCGTTACAAATCCGCCTTCCCCCTGGATGGGCTCTGCAATAACGGCGGCCACGGATTCGGGGTCCACACTGGTGACGAACGCCTGCTCAAGGCAGTTGGCACATGCTATGCCGCAATTCGGGTAAGACAGACCTAAAGGACACCGGTAACAATACGCATAGGGAATCCGGTACACCTCCGGGGCAAAGGGGCCAAAACCTTTTTTATAGGGATTGGTCTTGCTGGTTAATGTCATGGTCATCAGGGTCCGGCCGTGGAATGCGTTGTCAAAGGCGATCACTGCAGGTCTTTTGGTGGCATATCGGGCCACTTTAACCGCATTTTCAACCGCTTCGGCCCCGCTGTTGGCAAACATGGTTTTCTTTGCAAAATTCCCTGGGACAAGCTCATTGAGCCGGGCTGCAAGTTCGATATATGAATCATACATCCCCACATGAAAACAGGTGTGCAAAAACCGGTCGGCCTGGTCCTTAATGGCCTTGACCACCTTGGGATGGGCATGCCCCACATTATTGACACCAATGCCGCCGGCAAAATCGATAAATTCTTTGCCGTCCACATCAACCATAACAGCGCCTGAAGCGCTTTGAATAATAGCCGGGGTGATATTGGACGGGCCCTGAGCTACATGTTCTTGTCTTAAATTCTGAAAATATTCTGATTTTGTGGCAGTCATTTATTCCTCCGTTGAAAAAAATAGCAGTATTTCAGTGTGGTACCGGCAGTATAGACGCCTTAAACAGGGCATTAAAAAACCCATGGTCAGGACTTCCTGCACTTTAATTTTAACAAAAGCAAATCCTATGCCGCTTGCTTCAAACGGAGTTGATTTGAATAACCGCCGCTCATAACACCCTGCCGATAATAGGAATACGTCTGCTTCCGTTTCTCTTCAGCGCCTTGCGCCTGGTAGGCATCGCTTTGTTTCTTCATGTGGCTGCGCATAAAAATGCTGTTGTGCATGTTTCAAAACACTTTTCCCACGGGATATCCTACGCAACGCCTTGATTTAAAGGGAAAGAGTCAAATTATGTACAATGGCATTTTTATGCTTTTTTGCAGACAATCGTTGGTTTCCACTTGCTATGATTCATATAAAAATGACCATCAACCGACTTTTACCCTTTAGCTGACTACAACGCTTAAAAAAAACAAACAGCCTGGTGCTTTAAAAAAAGACCATAAAATCAAATTCTTCCATTGCTTTATGCGTTGATCGGGCGTAGAACTGCGTTTTTAAAATTTTCAAGCCGGGGCCGGTTTAAGGCAGGCAGGTCGCATGTAAAGTTGGCATGGTTTTTGATAGGTTTGATAGAGATTTGGATAAGGATTAATTCAGTTGATCGCAAAAATGATAATTTTTACTATTTTTTGTAATTGCATGAAATTATAATGTCAAATTTTTACATGCGTTAGCCTTGGGTTTAAAAGACTGAGCGGTATCGAGGAGAATCGAGTTGGGACAGTTAACATACGCAGTGGTATTTGTCGGCGCATTTCTTCTTTTTGGCGCCCTGGTTTTAAAAAATCAAAGACGCATGGTCAGTGGTTCAGATTTTTCAGTGGCGGGCAGATCCCTTTCGACCACCCAGGTATCCTGGGTAATTATCGGTACTCTGGTAGGTGGCGTATCAACCATCGGGACAGTTCAATCGGCCTATGATCATGGCATCAGCGCCTGGATTTTTACCCTGGGCAGCGGTATCTCCTGCTTTATGCTTGGATGCTTTTTTGCAGTCGCATTAAGACGGGAAGAGGTCACCACCGTTTCCGAGTTGCTTGGCAAATACTTTGGCACCAACTTTAAATATTACTGTTCCATGCTCAATTCCTGCGGCATGTTTATCCATATTATTGCCCAGTACCTGGCAGCCATGGCCATTCTGACTTCTGTTTTTCACTTTCCGCTGCCTGTCTCGTTGGTAATTACCATGGTGCTCATGGGCTTTTTTGTTATTTCAGGCGGGATTTCCGGTGCCGGTATGGTGGGAAAAATCAAATTTTTCCTGCTGTACGGCATCATGATCACATGCACTGTTATTGCACTTATCAAAGGACAGGGGCTGGGCAACATTCTATCCCAATTACCCAAAGATATTGATTTTCTGAACTTTTTCTCCAATGGTGTTGGAACAACGACCATCGATATTGTTTCCATGGTCACCGGCGTCTTATCCACCCAGATTTACCTGCAGGCCATTTTTTCGGCTAAAACCATCAAAGAGGCCAGAAACGGAGCATTTCTTACCGCCATTGTCATTCCTCCCATTGGCATTTTAGGTATTATTGTGGGGCTTTTTCTTCGGGCCAACTGCCCGGAACTTGAAGGCCAAAGTGCCCAGGCATTACCCTTTTTCTTCCAATACACCCTGCCCCCGGCAATTGCCGCGTTCTGCTCTGCCGTATTATTACTTGCAGTTCTGGGCACCGGTGCAGGCCTTGTTCTTGGGGTTACGACCAATGTTTATATGGATGGCATTCGACACCTGTTCACAAAAGAACCGAAGCACAGCCTGACTATCGTAAGGTTATGCACACTTGCGGTCCTCATCCTATCAGGCGGTGTTGTACTGGCTGATTTCAGTACAACAATTTTGCGCTGGAGCTATCTTTCCATGGGGTTCAGGGGAGCCTCCGTATTTGCTGGATTATGTATTGTGGTGTTCACAAGACGAAAACAATATCCTGCCATAATACGAGTTGTTCTATACTTTTTGCCGATCTGTTACTTTGTCCTGGCAATTTTTTTATAAAGTAAGCGCGTTATAAACCAGGCCTAATTTTAAAAAAAAAAGCGACAACACGGATAAATGAATTATAACCAGATCATTTCACCGGGTTGGTCCGGTCCTGCAACATGCAAAGCCGTGGACAAGGGATCAAGATTTTTAGACATCTCTGTGGCTGCCTTTTCAGGGCAGTTGTTTTCCTCGCTTAAATGGGCAAGCACCACATGATCAAGGTCCTTGTGACGAATTTGCGCCACCAGATCCCTTGCATCCTGGTTGGAAATATGACCGGTTCGCGACTGAATCCGCTGCTTCAAATGCCAGGGATAGGGACCTGTCATCAGCATGTCCGGGTCATGGTTGGCTTCAATATAAAGGGCATTGGCACGGCTTAAATGGGTTCGCACAAGATTTGTGACCACCCCAAGGTCCGTGGCGATGCCGATCTTTTTTCCCTGATGTTCCAAGGTAAGGCCTGCCGGATCGCAGGCATCGTGGCTGATGGAAAAGGGATTGACTGCCAGAGATCCGATGTCAAAGGCAAACCCGCAGTCAAAAAAATTGATCTGGTCGATTTTGCCTAAACCCTTACAGGCCTTAAAGGTGTCGGCGGTCGCATAGAGAGGAATATTGAACCTGCGACTCAAGACCCCTGCCCCCTTGACGTGATCGGTGTGTTCGTGGGTGATGATGATGGCTTTCAGATCATCCGGCGTCCGGCCAATGGCAGCCATCCGACGCTGGATCTCTATGCCTGAAAGCCCTGCATCAACAAGTACGGCAGTATCCGCTGTGGATACGAATACAGCATTCCCCTTGCTGCCGCTGGCAAGGGGACATAAACAGAATGAGCTATTTTTCGGCGTCTTCTGCATCTTTTTTAGCGGCTTTATAGGAAAGCTTGATTTTTCCGTCCCGGGTGATATCCAGTACTTTGACCTTGATCACTTCGCCTTCCTTGACCACATCGGTGACCTTCTTAACCCGGTAATCTGCCAGTTCCGAAATGTGAACCAGCCCGTCCGTGCCGGATTTAATGTTTACAAAGGCACCAAAGTCGGTAATTTTTACCACAGCCCCTTCGTAGATGGCACCGATCTCCGGATCCATGGCAATATCCTTAACCATGGCCACGGCTTTAGCGGAATCGTCTTCATTTTCAGCGGCAATTTTTACAATGCCGTCATCATTCACCTCTATGGTAGTGTTGGTATCAGCCTGTAGTGCCCGGATCACCTTACCGCCCGGTCCGATGATATCCCGAATCTTGTCCTTGTTGATCTGGACGGATACGATCTTAGGCGCGTGGGGGGATATGTCGCCCCTTGATTGATCCAGGGTTTCAAGCATCTTCTCCAGGATATGCAGACGACCGCCATTGGCTTGATTTAAGGCGTCTTTCATAATCTGTTTGGACAATTCTTTTATTTTGATGTCCATCTGCAGGGCGGTAATGCCGTCCTTGGTACCGGCAACCTTGAAGTCCATGTCACCAAAATGGTCTTCGTCCCCAAGAATATCGGAAAGTACAACCGTGTTATTTTCGTCGGAAACCAGCCCCATGGCGATGCCGGATACCGGGGCTTTAATGGGTACACCGCCATCCATCAGCGCCAGGCACCCGGAACATACGGTTCCCATGGAAGAGGACCCGTTGGATTCCATGACTTCACCCACCAGACGGATGGTATATTCAAATTCATCATGGGGAGGAATGACCGGGCTCAACGCCCTGTGGGCCAAATTTCCGTGCCCGATATCCCGGCGGGACGGCCCACCCGGACGCCTCACCTCGCCAACGGAATATGGAGGGAAGTTATAATGCAACATAAATGCCCGGGTCTCCTGATTGGAGTCCAGAGTCTCCAGACGCTGTTCGTCCAGCCCGGAACCCAGGGTGAGTACGCCTATAACCTGTGTTTCGCCACGGGTAAACAGGGCCGACCCATGGGGGCGGGGCAGACACCCTACATCGCAAGTGATCTGGCGAATTTCATCAAACGCACGACCGTCAATGCGTTTATTTTCCTTCAGAACAATATCCCTGGACACTTTTTTAACGGTGTTGCCGAAAACTTCCTTGATCTCTTTGACTTTGTCCGAATATTCAGGTTCAAACTCGGCGACCGCTTGATCCTTAAGCGCGCGCAAGGCGTTCTGGCGCTCAATTTTTGTTTTAATCTGAACCGTTTCATGAATCTTGTCCCAGGCCCAATCCTGAACCTTAGCAGCAAGCGCTTCATCCTTTTCCGGTGGAATGAATTCCCGTTTGGCCTTTCCCACGGTGCTTTTTAACTCTTCCTGCAGGGCAATTGCAGGCTGCATGGCTTCATGGCCAAAGAAAATGGCATCCAGCATATCCGTTTCAGATACGATGTCAGCGCCGCCTTCCACCATGACCACACCGGTTTTAGAACCAGCCACGGTCAGATCAATGTCACTTTGTTCCATCTGCTCGGGCGTGGGGTTGGCAACGAACTGTCCGTTGACCCGTCCCACCTTGATACCGGCAATGGGGCCGCTAAAAGGGATGTCTGAAATTTCAAGGGCTGCAGAAGCCCCGATCATGGCAAGAATACCCGGTTCGCACATCTTATCCGTGGACATCACGGTTGCGACCACCTGGGTTTCAAAATTATAGCCATCTTCAAACAAAGGCCGGATGGGCCGGTCAATAAGACGGGCATTTAAGGTTTCATGTTCCGAAGGCCTGCCGATTTCCCGTCGGAAATAGTTCCCTGGAATTCTGCCGGCCGCATAAATTTTTTCCTGGTATTCAACGGACAAGGGCAGAAAACTAATGTCCGCTTTGGGGTCTTTGGCAGCCACTGCCGTTACAAGCACCACGGTTTCCCCATACTCCACCATCACAGACCCGGAAGCCTGCTTGGCAATTTTTCCTGTACTGATCGTTAATTCTTTGCCGCCGATATCGGCTGAAACAACTTTTTCCATAATTTCTCCTGATAAACTAAAAATTGGGATAGTCTCTATCCGGAAATAAAAATTTTACCCAATGCAAATTCAAAGAAGAGCTATCGCTCACAATTGGACAAAAACTATTTGCGGATGGAGACTAAAAAAATGGGCGGCATAAGGGAGGAAAAAAGCTTACATATAATAAACCCGCATATTTACCATCAAACACCTCAATAAATACCAGGGTTGGTTTGATAGCAAAGATGCGAACTTATATAAAAGCCATTCCTGTCTTGTACCGCCCTGCTGAAAACAAAAATCAGCTTAAGAGCCTGTTTAAAAATTAGGGGATCGAAGCGAAATTTCATGAAAATGAGAACCAATTTTCACAAATTTTCTGTTAATAGCCGGACTATTTGCATAAAATTTGGGGGAATTGGGGCCATTTTCATGAGATTGCAGCCGATTCATCAATTTTTAAACAGGCTCTAAAGGACCCGGTGCAAAAGCTGTAGCATTTATTTGCCCCGAGTCCCTAAGGTCTATTATCTTCTGAGTCCGAGCTTCTCAATCAATGAACGATATCTGTTAATATCTTTTTCCTTGAGATAGTCCAGAAGACTTCTGCGCCGCCCGACCAGAATTAAGAGTCCCCGTCTTGAATGGTGGTCTTTTTTATGGGTCTTCAAATGATCGGTCAGATAGCTGATCCTGTGGGTTAAAATGGCGACCTGAACTTCAGGTGAACCGGTGTCGGACTCATGGAGCTTGAATTTTTCAATCATCTCCTCTTTGTTTTCTGCAAGTAGTACCACTGTAAAACTCCTTTATTTGGAATACATTAAAATTCGATGCCATAACTATACAAGCAGTTCACACAAATTGCCTTTTATCCAATATTCCATTCAGAACAAAGCCAATAAACTACCCGGACATCGAAGAGATAGCCTGATATTTTTAACATTTAAGCGTTAAAAACGCAACAATATTTGTATGTTTGCCCGGATTTATCCGGGGTTACGATGGCCAATAGATTTTCATCGAAATCGAGCACCCGGATATCCGAAAGACTGTTTTGGGATTCGTTTTTATCACCGGAATTCAGCAAGGCATCGGGCATGGGAATTTCTGCCACAGACAGGGGCTGACCATACTTGACTTTTCCGGCTGTTTCACTGTCTGCAACAATGGCCGGAAGAAAATCCAGACACTGGGACATGGATATAAACCGAGCCTCTATATCCCGGGAAGGCATCTTTTCAAAGAGGTCAAGATCCACAGCATGTTCAATGTTAAACTGGCCGGCCCGGGTGCGCTGCAATGCAGACAAATGGGCACCGCATCCCAATGCGTCCCCAATATCATGGGCCAGACTACGAATATAGGTGCCCCCCGAGCATGTTACCGGCATGTCAAAAACCGGATGGCCGTTTGAATCCATACGAAAGTTTTCCATGGCAATGGACATGATTTCAATGGGCCGGGGCGGTTTTGTAATAATCTGTCCCTGGCGGGCCAGTTTATACAGGGGCTGGCCCTTATGCTTCAGGGCCGAATACGCTGGAGGGATCTGTTCCTGGGAACCCAGAAAACCTGTTACAACATCTTTGACTTGATCTGAATCCAGGGCGGTAAGAAGACCGGAAGGTGCCGTGTGGGTGACAGTTCCGGTGCAATCACAGGTATCGGTTTCGATACCAAGGGTCACTTGGGCATAGTATCCTTTAACCCCTTTTAAAAAATACTTTGAAATCCGGGTGGCCTGGCCCACGACAATGGGCAATACCCCTGTGGCAAAGGGATCCAGGGTTCCTGTATGCCCGATTTTTTTTACCCTGAGCAGACGCTTGAGCCGACCGACCACCCGGGCCGAAGAAATGCCTTTAGGTTTATTAACAACAAGAATGCCGCTTTTCATTCAGCAGGGTCGCCGAAAGGCCCGTCCAAGGCATCGGACGTATCATCCGCTTCCCGGTTCTCCCCCTTGGGGGCTGCATCAATCAGGGCATCCAGACGGGCCGCCTCATCAAAGGAGTCATCATGGATAAAGCGCAGATCCGGCATGATTCGCAGGCCCAGTTTCGGGGCAATTCGTTTCTTAATAAACCCCTTTGATCTCTGGAATCCTTCCAGGGCTTCACGGATTCGTTTTTTATCCCCGAACACCGTGACATAGACATAAGCCAGGCTAAGGTCCGGGGACATTCTCACACCGGAGATCGTTGCCATCTCCATTCTGGGGTCCTGCATCTTTTTGGACAAAAGTTCTGTTATGGCCTGCTGAATCTGTATAGAGACCCGCTCGGCACGTGAATAGGGTTTCATAGATTGATCCTGCTATCCCTGATATTTAACTTCTTCAACTTCATAGCATTCAATGGCATCACCCACCTTGATATCATTATATTTTTCAAGGCCGATACCACATTCATATCCCTGTTCAACTTCCTTGACATCATCTTTGAACCGGCGCAGGGAAGACAGCTCCGTATCACACTTGATAATACCGTCACGCAGCAGGCGCACTTTCTTGCCGCGCACCACTTTGCCTTCTGTAATACCGCACCCGGCAATGGTCCCGATTTTGGGAACCACAAAGGTCTCGCGCACCTCGGCCCGGCCAATGATATGTTCCTGAAACGTGGAAGGCATCATGCCGTCAAGGGCCGCTTTAATATCATTGATCACATCATAAATGATGTCATAAAAGCGCATATCCACGTTCTCATCTTTAGCCAGCTTGCGGATCTGAGGTGCGGGCCGAACATTGAACCCGATAATAATGGCATCAGACACGGCCGCCAGGGAAACGTCGGATTCATTGATAGTGCCAACAGCAGAATGAACGATCTTAACCTCAACTTCTTCCTTGGCCAAGTCGTTGAGGGAGTCATTAAGCGCTTCAATGGAGCCCTGGACGTCTGCCTTAACAATAAGTTTGAGTTCCTGAATCTCTGCACTGCCAAGATTTTCAAACATTTTTTGCAGATTGGCCCGGCTCTTCTTAGCCAGTTCCTTGGCCCGCTGTTTCTGCATACGGTGGGCCGCAATTTGCTTGGCATCCTTATCTGACGCCACAGCCACAAACTCGTCGCCGGCATCAGGCACGCCGGCCAGACCCACAATTTCCACAGGTGTGGAAGGTCCTGCCGATTCGACCCTTTTTCCGGAATCATCAATCATGGCCCGGATATGGCCGGAATGAAGACCGCAGACAATGGGATCGCCATCCCTTAACGTACCCTGTTTCACCAGTACGGTGGCCACAGCACCACGGCCGATATCCAGACGGGATTCCACCACGTAACCCGTGGCATTCCGATCCGCGTTGGCGCGCAATTCCAGAACTTCAGCCTGGAGCAGCACCATTTCCAGTAGCTCGTCAATGCCCTCACCGGTTTTTGCGGAGACCTTCACAAAAATGACATTACCGCCCCAGTCCTCGGCCAACAGATCGTGTTCGGACAGCTCCCGCATAATACGATCGGGGTCGGCACCCGCCTTGTCCATTTTATTCACAGCCACCACCACAGGTACGCCTGCAGCCTTGGCATGGTTGATGGCCTCAACGGTCTGGGGCATGACACCATCGTCGGCGGCCACCACCAGAATAACAATATCCGTAACCTGGGCCCCCCTGGAACGCATGGCGGTAAACGCGGCATGACCCGGTGTATCAAGAAAGGTGATCCGTCCGCCGTTGGGGGTTTCCACATTGTATGCCCCAATGTGCTGGGTAATGCCGCCGGCCTCGCCGCTTGTGATCTTGGATTCCCGAATCACGTCCAGCAATGAGGTTTTACCATGGTCAACATGCCCCATGATTGTAACCACAGGGGGGCACGCTTCCAAAGTGCCTTCGTCTTCTTCCTCGGGCGCTACGTTAAGCAGAGCCTCTTCTTCAAAACTTGCCTTTTCAACTTCAAAATCAAATTCAGCGGCCACAAGGGAGGCGGTATCATAATCTATGGTCTGGTTAACCGTGGCCATCACGCCCATGCCCATAAGCTTGACAATCATTTCGTTGGCTTTGATGCCCATACGTTTAGCAAGCTCTGCCAACTCAATAGCCTCATCTATTTTTACGCGGCGTTTAATTGCCTTGGGCGTTGTAATCTGGGTTTTCTGAAAACTACCCTTTTTCCCCTTGGGATCTTTTTTGCCCTTTTTCTTTCGACCGCCCCTGCCCCGGTAAAGGTCATTGCCTTCCACCACAGATTTTTTCTTACGTCGCTTTTTCCTGGATGCAGGAGCATCAGGGGATTGGGGCTCATCACGTGTCCAGCTTCGCTTGCGGTCATTGGGCGCCGCAGACGGCATAACAAGACCCTGATCCGGAGCATCCGAAGATCCGGTTTCCGGCACCGGCTGTTTGCGGGCAGGCCGATCATGATCGTGTCCATTGCCGGAATGATGCTCTCCGGCTTTCATTCGTTTTATATTTTCCAAAATCACAGGATCCGCCACTCTGACAATCTTGGCCGGGGCTGTTTTCTTCTTCTTCTTTTTACGTTTTCCGTGATTATTGCCCTCTTCCGGGGATTCGTCCCCTTCAGGTTGAGCCGCCTTCTCTTTCTCTACCAGGGAGTCTTTCGGGTCGACGTCCACCGGTTCCTGCAGCGATTTATCCTTCGCTGAATCTGCAGATTCAGATGTATCGTCTTTCTTTTTATCTTCCAATTCAGCGGCTGCAGCAGGCGTTTCTGCATCCCCATTTTCCTGCTGTATTACAACATTCTCGTCTTCGGCAGGGACCGTTTCAATCTTTTCTTCAACATCAACAGCCACGGGCTCGGGCTCAGGCTCAGGTTCCGGCGTCGGCGGTTCTTCAACCTTGGCAGGTTTGATAATTTTAGCGGGTTCGCTGCTTTTGGACACAACCTTTCTGGCCGGCCGTTTTACATCCGTCTCTTTTTTGGATTCCGGCGCATTCTCACTGCCCTGGGTAACCAGCTCATCCGATGGCTCCTCTGCAACAGCACCATCTTCCACATTCCGTGCCCCTTCTTGATCAGCAGAGTCTTTTACCGTCGATTCTTCGGTTTCAAATGAATCGTCCATATCCTCATCCCTCTCCTGTTCATCAGTCTGGGATGTCGTCTTTGTCTTGCGCCTACGGATCACCGAGTGGCGGACTTTAACCTCATTATTGGAGCGCTTCTTTTTGCCCAATAAATTCTGTTTGACAGCCGCGACGTCACTGTTACCCAGAGCACTCATATGGCTTTTAGCATCTATTCCCAGCTCTTTAAGCTTTTCAAGAAGCTGCTTGTTTGTCATGTTCAGATCTTTAGCTAACTCGTATACCCTGACCTTGGCCATTCGTTGCCCCCAGTAATCCTCTATAGTTGATTCTTTTATAATTCGTTCCCCGCGTTACCGATGCAACAATCCTCATTCATCTGATTCTTCAACCTGTCCATCTTCAACATCAGCAAACGTTTCCCCATCACCGGCATTGTCATCCATATAAGTGTCGGTATCCTGGGAAGATGCAGGCTGCAGCAGTTCCTCCCGGGCCCTTTCCCGCTCTTCTTCCACCAGACGCCCGGCGTCTTCAATCATTGCCTGGGCATCTTCCACGGAAATATTTAAAAAGGCCGCAATATCCTCGGGTATGGCATCCATAATATCCAAAAACGAAGAATAACCTGCCTTAAACAGTGACTCTGCTGCCGACAGCCCCACTGTGGACAATTTCATCAAACTGTCGTATCCTTCTTTAACCTCCCGGCTGTACTCCTCTTCGCTGGTGACTTCAAGGTGCCAGCCGGTAATCTCACAGGCAAGGGAGACATTCTGACCGCCCTTACCTATAGCAATAGAGAGATATTCATCATTGACAATCACCTCCATGGACTGATTGTCCTCATCAATGATAACCCTTGCAATTTCAGCCGGGGACAAGGCGTTGCAAACAAATCTTGCAACGTCCGGACTCCACTGAACAATATCAATTTTCTCGCCCCGTAACTCCTGAACAATACTCTGAACCCGGTTGCCCTTAACACCCACACAAGCGCCTACGGGGTCTACATCGGAATCAATGGAAGAGACAGCAATTTTTGCCCTGACACCGGGCACACGTGCTGCCCCCCGAATGGAAACAATGCCTTCAGCCACCTCAGGCACCTCGGTTTTAAACAATTCAACCAGAAATTCGGGATGGGTTCGAGATAAAATAATCTGGGCACCTTTGGATTCTTCCAGCACATCAAGGACATAAGCACGAATCCGGTCCCCCCGTTTATAGTTTTCCTTAGGCATTTGCTCCCTTGGACGAAGTACAGCTTCAGCCTGGCCCAAATTAACAATGACGGCACCCCGGTCAAATCGCTGGACAATGCCGTTGATTATTTTGCCTTTTTTATGAATAAAATTTTCATAAACGGCATTGCGCTCCGCTTCCCGCATTTTCTGTATGATCACCTGCTTTGCGGACTGAGCCGCAATGCGGCCAAACTCCTCGGTATCCATTCGAATCCCCAAAGAATCGCCGATTTCACATTCGGGGTCAAATTCCAGCCCTTCTTCCAGAGTCAGTTCGCTGTCAGAATATTCAACCTCCTCAACAACCTCTTTAAAATGGAAAACTTCAACATCACCGCTTTTTTCATCATAATGGACTTCGATATCAGCCCTTGGGCCAATCGTTTTTCTGGCGGCAGAAACAATGGCCTCTTTCAAGGTATTAATCAGAATTTCAGCATCAATACCCTTTTCTCGGCTTACTTGATCGATCACCCTTTTTATGTCTGTAATAAACATGTTAAACGCTCTCCATTTTACTGACCCGCAAGAATTGCTCTCATGATATTGGTTCCGGAAATATCTAAGGACTTGCCGTCAACTGCAATCGTTACAGAATCATCATTAGTCTTCTCAAGAATCCCGGTGAATTTTTTTCTTCCCTCCATGACTTCATGGGTTTCAATTTTTATTCGTTCACCCTGGAATCTGATAAAATCCGCCTTTGTCTTCAAGGGGCGATTTGGCCCAGGGGATGATACTTCCAGGCGGTAAGGACCAATATCCTCAATATGGATATCGATCAGATCCCCAAGTTCCCGGCTGACTGCCACACAGTCATCCAGGCCAACCCCGTTGGGCTTGTCCATATAAATGCGGACAAACTTTTGCCGATTATGGACAACACATTCAATGTGCACCAGCTCCATTCCCAAAGAATCAATCAGGGGCTCAGCCACAGCCTGAATCTGCTGTTCAACGACACCGGGTTTTTTGATATTTATAAATGCCATATCCTGCAGCAATCGTCCTTTTTCCACAAATACAAAAACGGGCAGATGCCCGTTCCCGATACTAAAACGCTCAAAAACCCTCACCAAAATATCAGGTTCAGATCATATCTTTCCCCTAAACAAGTGGAACAAATCTGCCAGCCGATACCAACTTAATCTGGAGCGGGCAACGAGGCTCGAACTCGCGACATCAAGCTTGGGAAGCTTGCACTCTACCAACTGAGTTATGCCCGCACCTTAGCAGCTAAATATAACAGGGCATATTAATCTTGTCAACACCCTTGTGTAATCGCTTAAAATTATCCAGGCAGACCGGCGTTAAAATCATCAATAAGTTTCCGGGATAATTGATCATGGATCTTTTTAATATTTTTTTCTGTCAGGGTTTTTGCAGCAGAGCGATAGACAAGCCTAAACGACAGTGACTTTTTATCTTCACCAATATTCTTGCCTTCAAATACATCAAAAAGGAAATAGTCTTCAATCAAACCCTGCTTTTGGGCAAACGTTGAAATGGTATCCATCATGGCACCCACCTCAACACGCTTTGACACAATAAAAGTCATATCCCTGGAAATTGCGGGAAATTTTGGCAGCTCAACCGCCTGGATAGCTTGGGGAACCGCTTTTTCAAAACTATCCATGTCCAGCTCAAAAAGATAAGCATCCTGCTTCAAACCAAAGGCCGCGCCCACACTTGATGCAATTTTACCGAGCGTACCAAGAACCAGGCCGTCTTTAACCACCTTGGCACCATATCCCGGTTCAAAATAAGGACATGTCCCGGCATCAGTTCTTTCATAAAGAACACCTGAAATTTGAAGTGAATCCAGCAACCCCTGCACAACACCTTTAAGATCAAAGAAGTCAACAGGTTCCTTTTTGGAATACCAGGTCTGGTCACTGCGATACCCGGTAACCAACCCGCCAACCACCTCAACTTCCTCGGGCTGCTCCCCCGGCGCCTTATCATAAAAAATTTTACCGATTTCAAACAACTGAAGCGTATCCACCTGTTTGGCATTATTTTTGGCCATGTTTTCCAGCAATCCAGGCACAATGGATGTCCTAAGAACTGCCATCTGGTCTGAAATGGGATTTAAAATCTCAACCATCCGGGTTCTTTTATCCGGGGCTTCAATGCCCATACGCTCACAGGCATCCTTACGAATAAAATTATAATTAATAGCCTCACAAAACCCAAACCCGGTCATAGCCTGACGAATTTTGCCACGCAACACTATCCGCCCGGCAAGAGGCCGGCCTTTGGCTTTTACCAAAGGATAGCTGGTTTCAATTTTATTATACCCCCACAACCGGGCCACCTCCTCGGAAAGATCCTCGGGTCTGGCCACATCAACCCTGAAAGATGGCACATGGACCTGCAAAAGATCCTTGTCGGTTTTGTCGACCTTTTTTTCTACCCCAAATTCTACGGACGCCAGAATTTGCGCCATCTCATCCGCAGAAAACGAAGTCCCTAACCGCACATTTAACGCCTCAGGGCTTAAGTCAATGGTAACCGGCCGGGCCTTGACGGGATTTTCATCAATAATTCCCGTGGCAATGGTGGCTGAACACAACTGAGCCATTAATGAAACGGCTCTCTTCAAGGCAAACATAGTGCCTTCAGGATCAACACCACGCTCAAACCGATGGGAAGCATCCGAAGCAATCCCCGTCCTTTTGGCGGTACGCCGGATGGACACAGGATTGAAATAGGCACTTTCCACCAGCACCCGGGTGGTCGCATCCGTAATTTCGGAATTCTCGCCGCCCATGACACCGGCAATACCCACAGGCTTTTTCCCGTCACATATCATGAGCATTTCAGGGTCAAGTTTATGGACTTTCGAATCAAGTGTTGTAAATTCAAGCGGTGCATCGCCTGGCTTTCCGGCTGTTCTTACAATAATTTTGCTTTTGGCGATATGGTCATAATCAAAGGCATGCAAGGGCTGCCCGGTTTCCATCATAACAAAGTTGGTAACATCCACTATATTATTGACGGAAGAAAGCCCAACAGCTTCAAGGCGCTGCTTTAACCAAAGCGGCGAAGGGCCGACTTTAACGTCAAAAAGCATGCCTGCAGCATATCTCGGGCACAAGTGAGGATCTTCAATTTCCACAGTGACAAAATCGTGGATATCCCGGGAATCCATTTGGGTTTCCGGAAACGCCACGTCCGGCAGGGATACCTTATTTTGGGGTTGTGTAAACGCCCCAATTTCCCTGGCCACCCCGATAAGACTCAGACAGTCCGGCCGATTGGGGGTCAAATCAATCTCAAAAACAGTATCAGCCAGTTTCAAGGCTGATTCAAGGGGAGTTCCGGCAACAAACTCGCCTTCAAGATCCATGATACCGGATGCGTCATCGGCGATCATCAGTTCCGCAGCCGAACACAGCATACCATGGGATGGTTCGCCCCGCAGCTTGCTTTTCTTGATTTTGAAATCCCCGGGCAGCACGGCCCCAGGCAATGCACAGGCAACATACATACCCTCCCTGACATTGGGTGCACCACAGACAATGGGAGAAGGCTCTTCTTTTCCAATATCAACGACACAGCAGGTAAGCTTGTCAGCATTGGGATGCTGCTTAGCCTGTACAACCCGCCCCACAACCACATCGTCCAGATAATCATAAAGACTTTCCAGGCCATCCACTTCAAGACCGGCCATAGTCAGTCTGTCGGATATTTCCTGGGGATCAAGATCAATGGGAATATATTCACGCAACCAGCTTAAACTGACTTTCATAATTAAAACTGCCCTAGAAAACGCATATCGTTTTCGAAATATTTTCTGATATCATCAATTCCGTATTTGAGCATGGCAACCCGTTCCATACCAAGGCCAAAGGCAAATCCCGTATATTTCTGGGTATCATAACCAATATTTTCAAATACAGCCGGATGAACCATACCGGCCCCTAAAATTTCGATCCATCCGGTATTCGAACAGACCCGACAGCCTTTGCCCTTGCACATGACACAACGAATATCCACTTCAGCACTGGGTTCGGTAAAAGGAAAAAAACTAGGCCTGAACCGTAACGACGTATCCTTATCAAAAAACTGCTGAACAAAAGTGGTCAGAACCCCTTTAAGGTCCCCAAAAGAGACATTTTTGTCCACCATCAGACCTTCCACCTGATGAAACATAGGGGTATGGGTCAAATCCGAGTCACAGCGGAACACCTTGCCCGGAGAAATAATGCGCACAGGTGGCTCACTTTTTTCCATCACCCGGGGCTGGGAACCTGACGTATGGGTTCTCAAAACTATATTTTCAGACACATAAAAGGTATCCTGCATATCCCTTGCCGGATGATATGGGGGAATATTGAGGGCCTCGAAGTTATAATAATCGGTCTCAACTTCCGGACCTTCGGCAATATCAAACCCCAGGCGCAAAAAAATGCCGCAGATCTCGTCTATCACCTGGGTGACGGGGTGCAGGGCACCTTTTTTCACCATACGCCCGGGCAGGGTAATATCAATACCTTCAGCACTACCTGCAGTAGCGGCTTCCAGATCAGATTGGGCCTGCTTTAAAGCTTTTTCAAGCTTTACCTTTAGCAGATTACCGTTTTTCCCCGCAGCAGGGCGTTCATCCACCGGAAGGGATGGAATATTGCGCAAAAAAGCTGTGAGCATCCCTTTACGACCCAGGAAATGAACGGCAACCGACTCAAGAGCCTCCTTTGAATCTGCCGCGCTGATTTGTTCCAGGGCCTGTTTTTCAATGTCTTGGAGATTGTTTTGCAAGGTTCCCCCGAAAATACGCTTTAGTTCAGTTTGGCAGAAGCCTGGGAAGCCAGCTGGGAGAACCCTGCGGGATCGGATACAGCCAAATCAGCCAGGACTTTTCTGTCCAACTCGCTGCCGGCAAGTTTTAGTCCGTTCATGAACCGGGAATAGGACAATTCATTCATCCGTGCGCCGGCATTGATACGTACAATCCACAATTTCCTGAAATCTCTTTTTCTTGCCCGACGGTCTCTATAGGCATACATTAATGCCTTGTCCACTGCGTCGGCAGCAGTTCTGTAGAGCTTGCTTCTTCCACCCCTGAAACCTTTTGCCAGCTTAAGCACCTTGTTGCGGCGCCTTCTTGCTTTGAATCCTCTTTTAACTCTCATTTCTTCTACACTCCTTATGTACCATCAGCCAACCAGAACATTGGCCGGCTTACATGTCATTAAAAAAACACTAATTAGCCGTGGGGCAGCATCCGGCGGACTGATTTCATATCACAGTCTGCAACAATCTGGGGCTGGCGAAGACTTCTCTTCCGCTTAGTGGTCTTTTTGGTCAAAATATGGCTGGCATGGGATTTGCGGAATTTGTACTTACCTGACCCGGTTTTTTCAAACCGCTTGGCAGCCGCACGGCATGTCTTAATTTTTGGCATTACTAAATCTCCTGAAGGTTCAAACTATTATAAAAACTAAAGGTGGCATATACGGGATACACCACCACACATAAATATCCCTTTAACACCGAGAGGTCTGTACGAAAGACGTCCCCGGGACCCTTACTTGGGACCAAGCAGCATGGTAATGACCCGTCCTTCAAACTTGGGAAACTGTTCTACCTGGGCAAAGTCTTTGGTCATTTCCACTATTTTTTCCAAAATGACGTTGGCCTGCTCCCTGAGCATAAACTCGCGTCCTCTGAAAACCAGGGTTATTTTCACCTTATCACCATTGGAAATAAATTTATCTACGTGCCGGACCTTGGTTTCAAGATCATGATCGCCTGTTTTGGGACGAACTTTGATCTCCTTGATCTGGACACTTTTTTGTTTCCTTTTGGCTTCCTGTTTTTTCTTAGTCAGCTCGTACTTATACTTTCCATGATCCATTATTTTGCAGACAGGCGGCCTGGCATCCGGAGACACTTCAACCAAATCCAACTCATCGCTTTGGGCAATACGCAACGCCTCAGCAATAGGCAGAACCCCTATCTGTTCACCATCAGAACCGATAACCCTTACCTCAGTGGCTCTGATCCCCTTATTCACTCTTGTCTGATCCTGCTTAACTCGCTTAGATATTTTTACCTCCCGCCGAAGCACAAAATTATAATCATGTCAATACAACAAGCATAACCTTTGGATTATATACACAATAAATATACAAATCAAGAATTATTTATTTTATCCCTGAATAACAGCCATGGATTGAACTGGTCTATCGATACCTATACCCACCCCACAACAAAGCATAAAAGCAGCTTAACAACCTATCGGGGCTTCCATTAAACACCCCGACTCAACCCTCCGACTTACGCCATTGATCAAGCGTATATGACTCCAGAAGGCTGTCTTTCCAGTATAAGTTAGCATCTTTATTAAAAAAATTATGGAAAAGATCAAGACTTTTTTTACGCAGCACATTGGGAACGATCGTCATTTGCGCGTCTCTATATAACGGTGCCAGATCCCGTCTATCCAGTCCGGTCCCTCCTCCCATCACATCTTCATAGGCAAATACCAGCGTCCGGATACCGGACAGAATAATTGCGGCATAACACATCAGACAGGGCTCCATGGTGCAAAACAGCACAGCCCGGTCCGGGATAAAGCGGACATCCGAAGATTCAAGGGCCTTGAGCGCACGTATCTCTGCATGGTCAATCTCACTGAAAAAAGATAAATCCCCCGACGTTCCGGCCCTGGAACCCGAGGCAATCACCTGATCATCTTGAACAATCACACACCCAACAGGAAACTGCCCCTGCTCAAAGGCTTTACCGGCCTGTTCAAGGGCCTGCTCCATAAAAAAAGAATAATCCAAAAACACTCCTTTCCTTGATTTTTTTATTAAAAGCTGTATTTAATTTTATTTTTATTTTATTTCAATACTGTTTTGATGAATACAATAAACGCAAAAATAAAACAAAACCCCAGTATCCGGGAAATCTTCCAGCAACGGGAGCATAACTTCCTGTCAAGATACGGCACCCCCAGCACCAGCGGTAAACGAAGGCAGCCTGATGTGACCCCCGGAAATATCAGAACCCCTTTTCAGCTGGACCGGGATCGAATTGTATACTCCAATGCCTTCAGGCGTTTAAAATACAAAACCCAAGTCTTTCTATCGCCGTTGGGAGACCATTACCGAACCCGGCTTACCCACACCCTTGAGGTTTCTGAAACGGCAAGGAATATTGCCCGTGCCATGCGCCTGAACGAAGATCTTGCCGAAGCGGTTGCTCTTGGCCATGACTTAGGACATACACCTTTTGGGCATGCCGGAGAAACGGCCCTGATACAAGTATACTCCTCCGGATTTAGCCATTCCGATCAGAGCTTAAGGGTGGTGGATATACTGGAAAACAGAGGAAAAGGCCTAAATCTTACCACCCAGGTCAGAGACGGCATTCTCAAACACTCCAAGGGCTTCGGAAACATCATTCCAGCCACACCCGGCGAAACCGCGTTCACCATTGAAGGGCGGATCGTACGTGTCGCCGACATTATTGCCTACCTGAACCATGACCTTGATGATGCGTTGCGTGGCAAGGTAATCTCCAGGGATGAGGTGCCTGACATCTGCAAACGAAAACTTGGCACAACCCACTCCGCCCGCGCATCTACAATGATGGAGCAGTTGGTTTACAACAGCGGGCCCAAAAATGGAGAATTCATTTTGAACATGGGCGAGGACACCATGGAGGCCATGACGATCCTAAGAAAATTTCTCTTTGAAAAAGTGTACCGTTCGCCGGCGGTTCATGGAGAATTTGTAAAGGCAAAAAAAGTAATTATCGGTCTTTACAATTACTTCATGGAAAATCCCGAGGAAATGCAAAAAGAACTGGAAAAAATGGAAATGGCCCCATGGGATTCAACAAAAAACAAACTGAAACGCTCGGTGTGTGATGTTATTGCCTCCATGACAGACCGGTACGCACTTAAATTGTACACACGTCTGTTCTTCCCTAAACCACTGGTTTAAGACCCATGGTCAAAAAACACCAACCAAAGACGCCAACGACTGCCATGACACATATCCCGGAACATTTTTCACCCCTGGTCCAGCTTTACCATGATATGGATAAAGCCTGGAATCAGGTTGCGCAACAATATGGATTTCAATGCAACGGCTGTGAAGACAACTGCTGCCTGTCTCTTTTTTTTCACCACACCCACGCAGAAGCATCTTTTCTGGAATTTGGATTGCAGACATTACCCAGCAACGACCAGAAGCATGTGCTAACGCTTAGCCGGGACTACTGCCGTCAAACCTTTTCTGAAGCTGCGAAAAATCAAAACCCGCCGGGATCCCAAAAAATCCCTTGCCCCTTGCTCAAAACAGATCGGTGCAGCCTTTACAACTTTCGACCAATGATCTGCCGGTTGCACGGATTGCCCCATGAGCTTCACAAACCTGGATTTAATGTTATAAAAGGACCTGGCTGTGATGCCGGAAAATTTGACAGCCGTACATATGTCCCTTTTGACCGGACCCCGTTTTATAAACAGATGGCTGTTATAGAAATGAATTTCAGGCAGCTGACAGGTAAAACCGGAAAAATAAAAAAAACCATTGCCCAGATTCTCGTAGATTCAATGCCCAGGTAGAAAATGTGACACAAAGAGACCTTGACAGTACACAAACAATTTTATAACTTATCATTAAACTGTTGCTCTAAAAATTTTCTATAAAACGTTCCCCCTATCTGAAGAATAAACCCGTAGTTTTGGAGAAAACCTAATGTCAAGCGGTTTATATATCACCGCCACCCAGGCGGGCGCCGGCAAATCAGCCATTGCGTTAGGCGTAATGGAAATGCTTTTTCGCAAACTGGACTGCGTGGGTTTTTTTAGACCTATCATCACCCAGGATCCTGGAGATGCCTGGGATGCGGATATTGAACTAATGTCCGGTCAGTACAACCTTGACCGGCCCTATACCACCATGTACGGCGTCACCCAGAACGAAGCGGATCAGCTGTTAAGTCATGGGAAGAAAGATGAGCTGCTTGAAAAAATTATCGAAAAATACAATATAGCCAAGGAAATATGCAGCTTCATCCTTTGCGAGGGGACAGATTTCGTTTCCTCCACCACCGGCGTAGAATTCGACATCAATGCCACCATTATACAAAACCTGAACTGCCCCGTGCTCCTGGTGGCTGATGCCCACAACAAATCCATGAAAGACGCAGCCACGCTTACCAGTATGACCCTAGACTCTCTGAGAAGCAAGGGGTGCCATATACTGGGCACCATTATAAACCGTGTGGATCCTGCCGACCATTCCGGCATCATTGATCATTTCAAAAAAACCGGATTGTTTCCTGATCAACTGATATATGCGATTCCCGAAGAAGAGACACTGGCCAACCCAACCATTGCAGAAGTTGCAAATGCACTGGGCGCAAAAGTACTTATTGGAAACAACCAGATCTATCGCCATGTCCGAGGATTTACCGTTGCAGCCATGCAGTTGACCAACCTGTTAAGCAGAATTGAGCACGGCACCCTGATTATTACCCCGGGAGACCGGGCCGATGTAATTGTGGGGTGCATGGCAGCCCTGTCTTCGGACTCCGTCGAAAATGCTTCCGGCATCATCTTGACCGGAGGCCTTGTACCTGACGGTCCGGTATGGGAACTTATCAAGGGCATACCTGATGCCGTACCCGTGCTCAGCGTCACCGAAAACACCTTCCCCACCGCCCTGGCCGTGGAAAAAATCAAGAGTTCCATTTCCCCGTATGATGACAGAAAAATCACCCGGACTCTGGCGTTATTTGAACAGCATGTGGACATCGAACGGATGATGGATAAAGTTATCACCACGGACTCCACCATCATGACACCGAAAATGTTCGAATACGAACTTATACGCAAAGCCCGGATGTTCAAAAAACGGATTGTTCTGCCCGAAGGAGACGAAGAGCGCATATTGCGCGCCGTGGAAACCATTCTGCGGCGGGGAATTGTTGACATCACCCTTCTTGGTGATGAAAAAAAGATCCGTCACAAAATCGGAAAGCTTGGCCTGCGCATGGATGGATTTGAAATCATCAACCCCGAGAAATCTGAACTGCTCGAGACCTATGCCCGGGTTTATTGCGAATTAAGAAAACACAAGGGCATGACCATTGAAAATGCCCGGGACCGGGTGACGGACGTCAACTATTTCGGCACCATGATGGTACACATGGGTGATGTGGACGGCATGGTATCAGGTTCCGTCCACAGTACAGCCGCCACCATTATCCCCTCATTTGAAATCATCAAAGCCAAAAACCCACAGACCCCGGTATCCGGACTGTTTTTCATGTGTCTGCCACACAGAGTCCTGGCCTACGGCGACTGCGCCATAAATCCGGACCCCAATGCGGAACAACTTGCAGAGATAGCCATCACCTCAGCGGAAACCGTAAAAATGTTCGACATCGAACCAAGAATCGCGATGCTGTCATATTCCACGGGCACTTCGGGCAAAGGCAAGGATGTTGACAAGGTCAGAGAAGCCACCAGGATTGTCCAGCAAAAGCGTCCGGACTTGCTCATTGAAGGCCCTATCCAGTATGATGCAGCCATAGAACCGGATGTCGCAAAGACCAAAATGCCGGATTCTCCTGTGGCCGGCAAAGCCACGGTTTTTATTTTTCCTGATCTCAATACAGGAAACAATACTTACAAGGCTGTGCAGCGCTCCTCGAACGCCGTAGCCATTGGTCCGACCCTGCAGGGTCTAAACAAGCCGGTTAATGACCTAAGCCGGGGATGTCTTGTGACGGACATTATCAACACAGTGGCTATCACAGCCATCCAGGCTGCCGAGCAGGATTGGAAACGTAACAAGGGTTAATGGGCATGGGCCTGATGTTCATACACCGCCTTATAACGCTCCTTTGTATAATATATAAATTCCTGAAGAACAGACGAAAAATATTTTTCCTTATGCCAGATGGTGTAAAAGGAACGGGAAAATTTAAAATCTTTTATTTTTAGACGAAATAACTGCCCGGACAAAAGCTCGTTCATTACGGAAATTCTGGACAGACAGCTTAGCGCCCCCTTGTTTCCAAGCACCGATTTCACAGCTTCCGTATGTCCCACTTCAAGAAAGGGCTTAAATCGTTTTTTATACTTTTCTATATGATAAAGGAAAACCTCCCGGGTACCGGACCCCTCCTCCCGGAGAATCCAGCGTTTTGATAAAAGCTCGTCCATGCGGTAATCTTCGTCACGCACAAGATCCGGATCACCCGTCACCACATAGAGCTCATCAAGGCCAAGCACTTCCCGCTCAATCTCGGAGCTGTTGTAGTCTGCTTCAACAAACCCGATATCCACATCACCGTCTTCAATAAGCTTGCCGATCTCTATGGTATTACCGGTTATTTTTTCCACATGGACCCCTTTATACAGCTCTGCAAACTCATAAATAATCTGGGGAAGGATATAGTTTGCAATGGAGGAACTGGCACCCACCTTGATATCTCCCACCAAATCCTGATCCCTGAACATGGCCTCGCTTTCCAGCAGTCCTAAAACAAGGGGTTCCACCATCCTGAAAAAATAGCGCCCGTTTTCATTGACCACCAGCCTTTTGTGGATGCGGTCGAACAATAGTTTCCCAAGAGTCTCTTCAAGTGATTTTATGGACATGGATACTGCCGACTGGGTCAAACCGAAATCCTTGGCCACCTGACTTAAATGGGGTGTCTTCACAAGCGCAAGAAATAGTTCAAGTTGCCTTAGTGTCAATATCATACCTCCATAAAAAAATTAAACAATACCCCGGGGCATAGGCGGCACCGGGGCACCGCCTAGAACAAACCCACCATCTATACGCAGGGTGGCACCGGTCATATACGGGGCATCTTTAATAATAAAATTGACAGCTTTGACAACATCGGAAATTCGGCCGGTCCGACCTGCCAGAGTATGGTCTATCAGGGAACGCTTTTCCGCATCCGTCAGCACCTCCCGCCAGCCCCGGGTGCCCTGGGCATGGCGAGTTTCAAAAAGACCCAGCATCAATTCGTTCACCCGCACCGAAGGTGCCCCCATCCGCGCCCATGTTTCAGTGAGTATGCGGACGCCACGGTTGGCGGCTGAATAGCCCTCGTTGAAAACCAGGGCAGCAGGACCGGACCTTCCGGTTATTGCCGCAACAGAAGAAATATTAATGACAACGGCGTCATCACCGGCCTTCAACAAAGGAAACATCGCTTCAAAAATCCAACGCTTGGCTTTAAGCGTTGTTTCAATTTCCAGATCCCACTGCTCTTCAACATATGCCCCGTGAACCGTAGGCCATCCGCCGCGTTCGATGTTGTTCACCAGGATATCCAGACGCCCATACCGATCTTTTATAAACGTTGCCAGGCCCTCTACCTCATTAATTTTACGCAGATCTGCATTTATTATATGGTGTTGGGCACCTGTCTTTTCAAATTCCGCCTCCATATCACAGAAGGCATCCGGCCAGTCATGGCGAGTCAGGATAAGGTTTACCCCCTGCCGGGCAAGGTCCAGGCCAATGCCTTTTCCGATGCCCTTGACCGCCCCAAGCACCAGAGCGACTTTTCCTTTAATTTCCATAAGTTTCAGCCTTGAATTTCCAAATCTTTGCCAAACAACTGATATTTCACCCAGGCAATGCCGAAATTAAGCAGGCTTAAATCCTCAGCCACAACCTTTTCCACATATTCCACGGGCAGGTCCATTGAAGCAAGAAGCCCTTTTTCCTCAATCTGAATCTTGAAATTATCCAGATCATATAACGCCATGTAAAAAATATCTTCTTCAGCTTCCTCGAGCTTTCCGGGCCGGATCTGATTTTTAAGGCTGATCAGTTCGAGAATTTTATCATTTTCCGCGTTGTGGTCGACCACATCCTGGCCTTTAAGCCACTGGGCAACAGTTTCATTGCCTTGAACGCCAAAGCCTTTGCAGTGTTCTTCTTCAATCAAAGCAAAATACTCAACATTTTTTCCGGTGGCCCTGTCCTTTACAATGGCCCGGGCCAAAGGATACATGCGGCATGATGCAGGACGGTCATTATATATGGAACATCCTGACTCCGTAACAAAAGGGCAGGCATAGCCAGCGGCCGGATTGGTCTTGAAGGTGAGCACCGGCAACCCGGAGCCGGGACCGGTATGGCGGACTGTATATTCCTGCAAAAACTGCCAGGACGGCATATTTACGGCATTTTTCATTCTCAGAATATCATAGGGCGTCAGCGCCTGATTCAAATCCCTACAGCACTGATTGAAGCAAGGGTTATCCGGACTGCAGTTGAATTGCATGGGATCATTCAAGTTCACAGGCAGCATCTCATCGTTCATTTTTTTTCCTTTATGATTTTAAAATTACGGTCGAAACCGGATCATATATAATCGGCCGGTAAACTACCAGTATCCAATTAATTTTTCCAGATGATTTTAATGTATTCATTCACAAGATATAGTGCCGAACCCACCCAAAAAGCATATATATTGTCGAAGCGCTAATCGTTCAAAAAAATTGAAGAAATCATTAAATCATTTTTTTTGAATTTTCTTGACACAGACCTTGTCAGGGTGTTATTCCCATATCATTTGTTTTGAGGAAGACGTCCTATTGGATGAAATTTGAAACGGATTCAATCCATGGCCCTCGGAACCAAACGCTTTAAATTACAGGCCTTTCGAATTTTTCGACCGGCCTTAATATGGATAGATACAAATTGTCGCACAACGGTATTTGTGCAATTTTGATTAACCTAACCTTAATGGAGGTATTTTAAATGCCATCTTTTGTAATCGCAGAAAAATGTGACGGCTGTAAAGGCGGGGACAAAACCGCATGCATGTACATCTGCCCCAATGACCTGATGGTTCTGGATGCTAATGAAATGAAAGCTTACAACCAAGAACCGGATCAGTGCTGGGAATGCTACTCTTGCGTAAAAATCTGCCCCTCCCAGGCCATTGAAGTAAGAGGCTACTCTGACTTCGTGCCCATGGGCGCGTCCGTACAGCCCATGATGGGTACTGAAGACATTATGTGGACCTGTAAGTTCAGAAACGGCGTTGTAAAACGCTTCAAGTTCCCCATCAGAACCACTCCCGAAGGCGAAGCCAACGCTTATGAAGATCTGAAGGGTAAAGACCTGTCTTCCGGCCTGCTTTCCACTCAGGAAGCCGAGGGCTATGTACTGGTTGCTCCCACCGAACTGGCATAGGTTGCTAAAATTTAATTTCTGATACTTAATAAAATTTTTTGGAGGTATATAAATGGCATTACCTAACAAACCGGCTGGTGAACTGAAAATCGTTAGAGAGCCAGAGGTAGAAAAAAGAGACGTTGATGTTCTGATCATCGGCGGTGGTATGGCTGCCTGCGGTACTGCATTTGAGATCAAAAAATGGGCTGATGACGACACCAAAATCCTGCTGGTTGACAAAGCTGCTCTTGAACGGTCCGGCGCTGTTGCCCAGGGCCTGTCCGCCATCAACACCTACATCGGCGAAAACAAGCCTGAAGATTATGTCCGCATGGTCCGTAACGACCTGATGGGTATTGTTCGTGAAGACTTGATCTTTGACCTTGGCCGTCACGTTGATGATTCCGTACATCTGTTCGAAGAATGGGGACTTCCCATCTGGAAAAAAACCGACGACAACAAAAACCTCGACGGTAAAAAAGGTCTGAAGCTGGGTACCCTTAAGGGCGGCGCCACTCCGGTTCGTACCGGTAAATGGCAGATCATGATCAATGGTGAATCCTACAAGAGAATCGTTGCTGAAGCCGGTAAAAAAGCCCTTGGCGACGAAAACATCCTTGAAAGAGTTTTCATCGTTGAAATCCTCAACGACAAAGATGATCCCAAAAGAGCTGCCGGCGCGGTTGGTTTCTCCGTACGTGAAAACAAAGTTTACATCATCAACGCAAAAGTTATGATGGTTGCCTGCGGTGGCGCGGTTAACATCTACCAGCCCCGTTCCGTTGCTGAAGGTAAAGGTCGTGCATGGTATCCCGTATGGAATGCCGGTTCCACCTACACCATGGCTCTTAGAGCTGGTGCTGAACTGTCCATGATGGAAAACCGTTTCACCCCGGCCCGTTTTAAAGACGGTTACGGTCCTGTTGGTGCATGGTTCCTGCTGTTTAAAGCTAAAGTTGTTAACGGCCTTGGTGAATTCTATGCCGGTAACGAAGAAACCAAAAAAGAGCTTGAAAAATATGCTCCTTACGGAACTGCTGCCGTAACACCGACCTGTCTGCGTAACCATCTGATGATGAAAGAATACAAAGAAGGCCGCGGTCCCATCATCATGGAAACCACCAAAGCCCTTGCTGCGCTTGGCGAAACCATGGACAAAAAAGAGCTGAAACATCTCGAGTCAGAAGCTTGGGAAGATTTCCTTGACATGTCCGTTGGTCAGGCCGGTCTGTGGTGTGCTACCAACACCGAGCCCGAGAAAAAAGACTCTGAAATTATGCCCACCGAACCGTACCTGCTGGGTTCTCATTCCGGTTGCTGCGGCATCTGGTGCTCAGGCCCTGAAGAAGACTGGGTACCTGATTCCTACAAATGGGGCTACAACAGAATGACCACATGTCGCGGTCTGTTCACTGCCGGTGACGGCGTTGGCTGCTCCGGTCATAAATTCTCCTCCGGCTCCCATGCAGAAGGCCGTATCATTGCTAAATCCATGCTTCAGTACCTGAAAGCCGAAGGCGACAAGGTTACCGGTTTTGCTGAAACTGATCAGGAACTGGTTGATATGGTTTACTATCCGGTATACAACTACCTGGATAACTGTGAATATACCACAGCCACAGACGTTAACCCCAAATACTGCAAACCTGCCGGTATGGCCATGCGTCTGATGAAAATGACCAATGAGTATGGTGCTGGTACCGGTTCTATGTACATGACCAACGGCAAATCTCTTGAAGTTCTCATGGACCTGTTCGAAATGTTCCGTGAAGACCTTGAGAAAATCGCTGCCGGCGACCTGCATGAACTGCTTAGAGCATGGGAAATTATCCATCGTCTCTACACTGTTCAGGCTCACACCCGTCACATCCAGTTCCGTGAAGAATCCCGTTTCCCTGGTTTCTACTACAGAGGCGACTTCATGGGCCAGAATGACGAAGAATGGTTCTGCTTTGTTAACTCTTCTTATGACAAGAAGACCAACGAGTGGACCCTGAAAAAAGAACCCTATCACAAAATCATCTCCGACTAGTAGGGTAAGACGTTTCAACCTAAGGATGTCCTGATATGAACCTCCAGGTGCCGGCTTACCGGTGCCTGGAGGTTTTTCAGATTATGCCTGCCCGGCCCTGTCTCCTTTTTTGCAAGCTTGCAAACAAACGATTTATAGGTTAACTTGCAGACTTGTTATAGGTTAGTTTGCAGTCTTGAAAATAAGGAGAACAGGATGCCGGTTCCGGGCCTAAACCGGATATAATTGGTTTTGACAGGATCCGGCATACAAAGATTTGAAATTTATACACAACACAACTACACAACTTAAATGCACGGAGGGACAGCATGACTACAGAAAATTCAGCCCCGGTAAGTGGAAGCATTATGGTGGTTGGTGGTGGAATCAGCGGTCTTACAACCGCTTTGGAAGCTGCCGAAGTGGGCTACGAAGTCTTCCTGATTGAAAAGGAAGCATCCCTTGGCGGAAGAGTTTCCCAGCTCAAGCACTACTTCCCCAAACTCTGCCCGCCTACCTGCGGCCTTGAAATCAATTACAGACGCCTCAAAGATAACAAGAACATCAAGGTGTACACACTTTCCGAGGTACAGAATGTTGATGGCACGCCCGGGGATTACACCGTCAGCGTGAAAACCGCGCCCCGTTTTGTAAACAGCAACTGCACCTGCTGCGGTGAATGTGAAAAAGTGTGCGAAACTGAAATCAGCAATGAATTCAACTTTGGCATGGATCGGCGCAAAGCCGCATATCTGCCACACAACATGGCCTTTCCCCAGCGGTATGTCATGGATCCTGCCATGAGCCAAGATGACCGGGAAAAGGTCAAAGAAGCCTGCAAATATAACGCCATTGATTTTTCAATGCAGGAAAACTCATTTGACCTGAAAGTCGGCGCCGTAGTATTCGCCACCGGATGGCAGCCTTATGATGCCACCCGCATTGACAATCTCGGTTTTGGCCGTTACCAGAACATCATTACCAACATGATGCTGGAACGTTTAGCCTCTTTCAACGGTCCCACCGAAGGTAAAATCATCCGTCCGTCCGACGACAAGGCACCGGAAACCATTGCCTTTGCCCAATGTGCAGGTTCCAGGGATGAAAACCATCTGCCCTACTGCTCATATATCTGCTGCATGGCATCCTTAAAACATGCCACATATATCAGAGCCCAATATCCTGATGCAAAAATTTACATCTATTACATTGATCTGCGGACCCCAGGCAGGAAATACGAAAACTTTTATGCCAAACTCAAAGAAGATGAAAACGTATTTTTTGTAAAAGGTAAGGTTGCCGAAGTCAGTGAAGAGAGCGGTACCGGCAACATCAATCTTGTGGCCGAAGACACCATCTCCGGTGAAAAAATCAAGCAGACCGTTGATATGCTGGTGCTGGCCACCGGAATGCAGCCCAGTTGCTCCATTGATAAGCCCGCAGCGGATCTGACCTTTGATGACGAAGGCTTTATTATCAATGACTTTTCCAAAGGCGGCCTGTTTGCAGCAGGGTGTGCCAATAAACCGGCCGATGTTGTGACATCCAACCAGAATGCAACCGGCATGGCCCTTAAAGCCATTCAGACTCTGAGGAGGTAACGAACCATGGATAAAAAATACGGCGTATACATCTGCACAGGCTGTGGTATCGGTGACACACTTGACATGGACGCATTAACAGCTGTACCCGACGACGAGGGTGTCAACTGTACCACCCATCCCTTCCTGTGTTCCAAAGAAGGTGTTCAACTTATTCAAAAGGATATTGACGAAGGCAAGGTCAACGCCATGGTTATCGGCGCTTGTTCCCGCCGGGTGAACTTTGATGTATTTAACTTCCCCGGATGCATTATTGAACGGGCTAATTTAAGGGAAGGCGTAGTATGGCCCCATTCCCGGGAAACCTATCCTGCCCTTGCCGAAGACCAGAAAGATGATGGCGAACACTTTGATCAGGTTCAAATGAAGGCTGAAGATTATATCAAAATGGGTATGATCCGCCTGGAAAAAGTCACACTGCCCGAACCTTACCAGACAGAGTCCTTTTCCAAAAAAGTGCTGGTTATCGGCGGCGGCGTAACCGGTATGTCTGCAGCACTTGATGCAGCCAAAGCCGGTTATGAAGTTACCATCGTAGAAAAAGCGGCGGCCCTTGGCGGGTATGCGGCCAAACTTCGCAGCCAGACGCCTGTTCAGCTGCCCTTTGAAACGCTTCAGGCTCCGGTGGTGGATGGACTTGTCCAGGAAGTTGAGGGCAACGCCAACATAGATGTACGAACTAACTGCCTTGTGGCACGTATTGCCGGACAGCCGGGTGAATTTACTGTAACCATGAAAAAACCCGGTGAAAAAATCCCCTTTGACGTACCCTTTCCGCTGCCTCCTGAAGAGTTGGTGGATGAAAACGGCAAAGAACTGGACGCTGACGCTGCCCATGAAAAATACTTGAAATACAATGAAGGCAGAGAAGATATCCTTTCCCTTGACCCAAACGGAGAGCTTTACGGCGCAGTTGTTCTGGCTGCCGGCTGGCGGCCTGATGTCCTTAAAGGCGAAAAATACGCTCATCTGTCTGTGGACAATCCTGATGTGGTCACCAATGACGAATTTGAAATGATTGCAGCCAAGGGCAAAATCCTGCGCCCCTCCGACGGCAAAGAAGCCAAAAGGGTTGTATTTATCCAGTCTGCCGGCAAAGATGAAGACGACAGCGATTTTGATTACACCGGTTCCGTAACGTCCATGGTGGCTTTGAAACAAGCCCGTTATGTCAGGGAAGACTATGCTGACGGCAAGGCCTTTGTCATTTACCAGCATATGAGAACCCCGGGTCTGCAGGAATATTTCTACAAAGCCATGCAGCAGGATGACGGCATTTTTATGACCAAGGGTGCAGTCACCGACGTTACAGCCATGAGTTCAGACCTGATGGTAACAGCCCAGAATACACTGCTTGGTGAAAACCTGGTGCTTAAAGCAGACTTGGTTGTTGTTGCAAGCGGTATGGTTCCGGCCACCAAGGACGACCCGGTTATCAACCTTGCCTACCGCCAGGGCCCCGGCTTCAGGGATAATGATATTTTCGGCCAGTATGCTGATTCGAACTATATCTGCTTTCCCTATGAAACCCAGAGAACCGGTATTTACGCAGCCGGTACCGTCCGCCGGGCCATGACCATTGAAGAGTCCATGGAAGACGCAACCGGTGCGGCACTGAAAGCCATTCAGTGTATTGAAAGCGCTAACCGCGGCATGGCGGTTCACCCCCGTTCCGGTGACTTGACCTATCCTGACTTTTTCTTCCAAAGATGCACCCAGTGCAAACGTTGCACCGTTGAATGCCCCTTCGGCGCCCTGGATGATGATGCCAGAGGAACCCCAAAAGCCAATCCCACCCGCTGCCGCCGTTGCGGTACCTGCATGGGTGCCTGTCCGGAACGTATTATCTCGTTTGCCGATTATACCATCGACAGTATCGGTTCCCAGGTCAAGGCCATCAGTGTTCCGTCCGAGGACGATTATAGTGAACCACCCCTGCGCTTTCTGGCCCTGGTATGTGAAAACGATGCATATCCTGCATTTGATATGGTGGGTATGAATCGCGTGGATTACTCTCCTGATGTCCGGGTGATCCCGGTTCGCTGCCTGGGTTCCGTGAACACCATCTGGATCAAGGACGCCTTGGCCCAGGGTCTTGACGGCGTTATCCTCATCGGCTGTAAACACGGCGATGATTACCAGTGCCATTTTGTCAAAGGTTCCGAACTTGCTGAAGTCCGTGTGAAAAAGATCGGAGATGCACTCGCCTCACTGGCCCTTGAAGAAGAGCGTGTGGCATTTGCGGAAGTCGCCATTGATGAATATGACAAACTACCCCAGATCATCAACGACTTTGTTGAAGAAGTGGACGCACTTGGCCCGAACCCGTTTAAAGGATTCTAACGACGGCATATTCTAACGACGGCATATAAACTTAATGGAGGTATCTACTACTATGAGTGCCAATTATCTTGCCCAACCAGATCTGGGATTCATTGCCGAGCTTAGAGGTCTTGGCGGAGAAACCCTGAAAAAATGTTATCAATGCGCCACATGTTCCGTGGCCTGCCCCATTGCACCTGAAAACAGCCCCTTCCCCAGAAAGGAAATGATTGCTGCCTCATGGGGTCTTAAAGACAAACTGATCAGCAACGGAGACATCTGGCTGTGTCACAATTGCGGTGACTGCACGGATATGTGTCCTCGTGGCGCAGCCCCCGGTGATGTACTGGCAGCGATCCGCTCTGCGGCCATTACTGAATACGCAACCCCCAAATCCCTTGCCAAGGCAGTAAATGATCCGTCCAAACTGCCGCTTCTGCTTGGGATTCCGGCGGCCTGGTTTGCGCTGCTTGCCATTATCACAATGGGCTTTGGCGGCATCATGGAAAAAATTTTCCATGCCTTGTTCGGTGACGCCCTTGGCGGACGTCTTCACTGGTCTCATGCCCATGAAGGCGCAGAACATGTTATCGCCCATGCCAACTTTGTCTCCACCTGGTTTGTGGATATGACCTTTGTTCCCTTGTCTATTTTTGTCGCAGTTGTCTTCTTTCTCGGCTTGAAACGCTTTATTGTCGATGTTCATGACAATGCGGTACTTGAAGGCAAAACAGACAAAACCAACCTTGATTACAAAGCTCTTTTACTGTCTATTAAAAATGTCATACCCATGATATTGAAACATAACAAATTCACTCAGTGCGGAACGAATAAAGAGCGCGCCACCCCGCATATGATGGTGCTTTATGCCTTTATCGGCCTTTTCATTGTAACTGCAGTATGCGGCATCATGCTTTACGTAGGCGGTTATGCCGGTCCTTATCCCCAGCTTAACCCAATTAAATGGCTGGCCAATATCGCAGGTGTTGCCCTGGTCATTGGTTCGGGCATAATGATCAAGAGCAGACTTACCAACAAGGAACAGGTCACAACTTATAAAGACTGGTTCATTCTTGGTGTTGTCTTCGCCTTAGGCCTTTCCGGTATGCTCACGGAAATGGCCCGCCTGGCTGAGATCGCATGGCTTTCTTACTTCTTTTACTGGATTCACCTGATTGCCATCTTCAACCTGTTTGCATTCCTGCCGTATTCAAAAATGGCCCACATTGTATACCGTACGGTTGCCATGGGTTATGCAGATTACGCCAACAGAAAATAGCTTTTAAGCTATATAATTAATAAAAAGGGCTGGTTTCTGACCAGCCCTTTTTATTCTCACTTTGAAACACGGTTTTCCGTTATAATTGCTATCCAGAGGATAACCCTACCTACGTTCTCTCAGTTTCTATAACTAAGTCTCCGGATGAAAAAAATTTTCATTATACTCCCCCAAAAATTTCCCCGCCTTACCCCCCAAAAAACATAATCCAGGTAACATTGAGGCATAAAAGCCGAATATATACGTTCACCCTTGGCCAGACACAGTATACTTTATATGCGAAAATTTTTGTGTCCGGATTTTGTGCCCGCAATACAAAAAGGCTTCCAGCAAAACGCTGAAAGCCTTTGTTTTTAAGTGGCGTCCCCAAGGGGATTCGAACCCCTGTCGCAGGCGTGAAAGGCCTGTGTCCTGGACCGGGCTAGACGATGGGGACGTACTTTAATATATGCAATGTAAATGGTGCCCAGGAACAGAATTGAACTGCTGACACGGGGATTTTCAGTCCCCTGCTCTACCGACTGAGCTACCTGGGCCCATGAGCAAGTGAAATTAATCGAATTTTGAGTTTATGTCAATACTTTTTTAAAACAACTTAACAGCCAAAGCCCCGGAATAACATTCCTGGGCTTTGGCATTTTGTGGGCAGGTAACTGGAGCGACGTTACCATTTACCCGTGATTCTACTTAATGTTATTCAATTTCAAAGCCGCGTTCGCCGTGAATTGCATTATCAAGACCGGATAATTCATCTTCCGGATCCACCCTGATCCCGCCGGTAAGCGCTTTAGTAATATAAATAACGATCAGTGTGGCAATAGCTGCAAAGGCCGCAGTGCCGATGATGGAGAGAAACTGGATGCCCAATTGTTTTGTATTACCGTAAAAAAGACCAACTGCTCCTTCCGTAACTGCCGGTGTGGCAAAAAGGCCTGTGGCCAAGGCTCCCCAGATACCGCAAAGTCCATGGATTCCGAAGGCATCAAGGGAGTCGTCGTACCCAAGCTTCTGTTTAATTACGGCAACGCCTATATATCCTAAAAGACCGGCAACGGCGCCAATGGCAAATGCGCCGCCAAGGGAAACAAATCCTGCTGCCGGGGTGATACCGACCAAGCCTGCAACAGCACCCGAGGCAAGTCCGAGAACCGTGGGCTTTCCTGAGATCTTCCACTCAGCAAACAACCAGGCAAGTCCTGCAACGGATGCCGCAGTATTGGTGACCATGAATGCGGATGCCGCCACGCCGTCGGCTGCCAGTTCACTGCCTGCATTGAAGCCAAACCAGCCAAACCATAGAAGCCCTGCACCCAGTGCCGTAAACGCAACCGAGGAGGGAATCATGGCTTCTTTTCCGTAGCCACGGCGTTTGCCTAAAACCAAGGCCAGTACCAGGCCTGATACACCGGCATTAATGTGAACAACATTACCGCCGGCAAAATCCAGGGCACCAATGTGATGCATCCACCCACCACCCCATGCCCAGTTGCATACAGGTGCATAAACAAATGTAACCCACAGGATGGTGAACAGTATCCAGGAGGAAAATTTCATTCTATCCACGACAGAACCCAGTACAATGGCAATGGAAATGCAGGCAAAGGTCAGCTGGAACAAAACAAAGATTAAAGTGGGAATGGAGCCGGATACCGAATTAATATCAATGCCCGCTAAAAACAGATGATTTAGATTGCCGATCAGGAGCGAATCGCTTTCTCCAAAGGCCAACGAATATCCCCAGGCCACCCAGACCACCGATGCCAAACAATACGCCACAAGCGTCATAGCAATGGTATTCAGAAGGTTTTTGTATCGTGACATACCGCCATAGAACAGGGCCAGGCCGGCCGGCGTCATCATCATGACAAGGGCCGTGGACATGGTTACCCATGCAGTATCTCCGGCATTAATGGTACCTTCCCCGGCCAACGCCGGACATACATTTAACAGAATAAAGCCAATAGTAAGTACACAGTGTCTTAACATAATATTTTCCTCTTTTCAGGTTAATTAAAGATCGCCGTAAATTAAATACTTGGCAAAAAAAATAAAAATTTTTGCAAGTACATATTAATCCACAAATTTATTCTAAATTAAGTTGAGCAAATAGTAGGCCAAGTGAGTAGGCCTATGCATCCATATAGAAATAACCATTTGAAATAAATACAAAATATCCCATAAAATATTATATATCAATATTTATAGGAAGCAGAATATTTTTTTTAATCGACAAAAATGTAAAATCGACAACCAAAGTGCCTTTCAAAAATGTTATTTTTTATTAAAAACCCTTAACTACCGCTTTTCATCTTAAATTTTACGCTATATAGAAGAATAAGTTTAGATCTCGGAGATTATATCATCCCTGAAAACACATAATTGTAATTTTACATCACACACGACGCACCTGACTGACATTGAACGTGATTGCGCCCCATTCATTTTCCACCTGACCGGAAAGTAAATATGGATATCCACTATAAAGGATATGGGAAAATCTGGAGTATACCCCAGGGAAAAATACAGCTTCAACCAATCCTGTATCATCTTCAAAAGTAAAAAATTTCATGGGATCGCCCTGTCTGGTTTTCACAAGCTTGCCTGTGATCAGCCAACCAGCAAAATAGACCTTCCGGCCGGTCATATTGGGCAGGTCTGCCGCTTTAATCGTGTTGATATCTTGGAATTTTTCCTTTATCAAAGTCATGGGGTGACAGGCCGGTAAAAAACCCAGCATGGCAAATTCCCGGCGAAGCCGTTGAAGAGGAGGGTCCGGGGGTAAATCTGGAATTTCGTTCATGCCTGGCCTAAACAAATCAATCCGATCCGCCATAGACCTTCGACCCGCCTGCCAGGCGCAGTACGCCCAGGCTAAAGCTGCACGGCCTCTGCCCTGGGAAAAACCATCAAGGCTGCCGCTGTCCGTAAGCGCCCGGGCCTCATCCTCCCTGGGGGCGATGCGGTTAAAAAAATCAAAGCTGTCTGAAAACATCTCGTTTTTTCGTTCCAGAACGATTCTATCCATGGTTGCCCGGCTTAAGGTTTTGATGGCCATCAGCCCGACCCGGATCTCATTTTTAAGTCCGCTCCAATGCACCCCGCTGTGTCGAACATCCGGGCCCAGAATCGTTATCCCCATACGACGGGCCTCGGACACATAGGCAAACGTAGTGTAAAAACCGCCCTGGTTGGATATCACGGCTGCCATAAATTGAGCCGGGTAATGGGTCTTAAGATACGCAGCCTGGAATGACACCCGGGCATAGGACGCCGAGTGGGGCTTGCAAAAGGAGTAGCCCGAAAACGAAATGATCATATGCCAGATCCGTTCAACAGCCTTAAGAGAAACGCCCTTACGGCGGGCACCGTTAAAAAACTCGGCCCTGAAACCCTCAAGCTTTTTGTGCTTGTCCTTTTTGGACATGACCTTGCGCAGTTCATCCGCCCTGGCATGGGTAAATCCGGCTAGCCGGACCGCAGTCTTTGATACATCCTCCTGGTACACCATAATGCCGAATGTTTCGTCCAAAAGCCCCTCCATTAAAGGATGAAGCGGCTCCCATACACCTGAATGCAGGCGGTTTAAGTACGTTTTTATAAACTCATTGGCAGCAGGCCGGATAATGCTGGTATGGATAACCAGATGCCGGAAATCACCCTGCCCTGACTTTTTCTGAAGCAGACGCATCGCAGGACTTTCAATGTAAAAACATCCCATGGTCCGGCCCTGGGCCACCTGCTGCTGGGTGGCCGGGTCATCTTCCGGGTCAATATCCTGGAAATCCGTAAAGTCCCCCTGTGTATCCCGGATTGAGGCAATGCAGTCTCTGATGACACCCAAGCTGCGGTTGCCCAAAAGATCAATTTTGACAAGGCCTGCAGCTTCGGTGCTCTCTTTTTCCCATTGGATGACAGGAATACCCTTAGGCGCATTTTCCACGGGGGCATAGGTGTCAATGGGGTCTGGGGTGATGACAACGCCCCCTGGATGAACCGACAGATGCCTGGGGGTTTCGATAAGTCTGTTTGCAAGACGGATGATCCTTGGCCAGGGATCAGCCACCCCGCCTATTTTTCCATGATGTTCAGGCTTTAATGTATTGGCGCCTTTTAAAAATGGGGGATCTCGGTACATCCTGGAAAACCCCTGCTTTATTTCAGCTTCGGGCAGGCCAAACACCCTGGCCGTTTCCCGTACCGCCATCCGGGGCTGGAACAGGATGTGGCTTGCCACCATGGCAGACCGGCCTTTAAACCGGTTCAGCACATGGTTGAGCACAGCATCCCGTTCATCCCATGCAAAATCCACATCAATGTCCGGGGGATCCCGGCGTTCCGGGTTGAGAAACCGTTCAAAATACAGGTTGTGCTTGATGGGGCACACATTGGTGATGCCCAGGCAATACGCCACGATGGATGCGGCACCCGAGCCCCTGCCGCAGATGCGCGATGCTTGTTTTACAATATCGGCAACCACCAGGAAATAGCTGGAAAACCGTGTTTGTTCAATAATGGCTAATTCGTGGTCAATGCGTTTCAGCACCCGGCCTGAAAGGTTCGGGCCATACCGTTTTATGGCGCCTGTCATGGTTTTTTGCCGAAGCAATTCTGAACATGTCTGTCCCACAGGCGGTGTGTACGGGGGCATGACAATACCAAAATCAGGGCCGCTGAATTCAAGACGTTCTGCCAGAACCCGGGTGGCTGTCAGCGCTTCGGGCATAACGGCAAATTTTTGGGAATAGTAATTGGGGCTGCCTAAAAAAGCGCCTGCTGGAGCTATCTGTTCAACAGATAGCCGGGACAGGCTGGTCTTGGTATCAATGGCTCGCAACAGGGCATGGATCTCATGGTCCCCGGGGTATAGAAAATAACTATCCGGGGCTGCTACTAAAGACAGCCCTGCTGTCCGGGCCGCCCGGCACAGGGGGTGGTTGCGGGAAACCGGTGCGCGCCCGATAAAGGCTGCGATATCCAGATCCATGCCCTGGCGGGAAAGCGTGTGCCAGTGGATCAGGCATTGGGCAGACGGGGTCAAAAAAATCAGGCCCTGCCCCAGAGGCGGTACGGCCTGTTCCAGATTAAAATCCGGATTCCTGTGGCGTTGGGTAAGAAGTCTGCACAAATTGGCGTAGCCCGTGCTGTTTTTGACCAGGGCCACCACTTTTGCACCAGCGTGCGAGTCGGTGATTTCAGCACCAACCACGGGCCGCAAATCAAACTCGGCACAGGCACCGAGGAACGGCCACAAGCCGTATAGATTGTTGGTATCTGTCAGGGCAAGGGCTTTATACCCCAAGGCCTTTGCCCGGGCGCACAGGTCCCGAACGCCAGGAACACCCCACATCAACGAGTAGTGAGAGTGGACTGCCAGCGGAATCATGGCAAAACAGAGTCACCCGGCATGTTCAAAGCTGCCCCAAGGGTAATTGCCCCAACGCCGAACCGTTCCTTCACCTGGATGGCAGCCCGTTGAACCAGACGGATTTTATCTTTTTTTTGATCCTTGTCCGGCGCCTGGAACAGATCGCCCTGAACAGGTAAAAATGATTGATCCGTCCGGACAGGAACCGTGCTGCAGGCAAGGCTGACATGCCGGATGCGGATTCTGCGTTTCCAGGTGCGCACAAACAGCTCCCATGCCTGGCTGAACATGAAAAGACTGTTGCCTCGCATCTGTGCGCATTTTCCATGGTGCTGAATTCCGTCGGTGTAGGACAGACACAGGTCTAACCCCCTGGGGAATGCCCGGCGGCGTGCCAGATCTCGGCTGATCCGCTGGCTTAAAAGGGCAATGCAGGCTTTCAGTTCGTCTTGATCATTTGTGTCAGTGGCAAATTCATGATCAACGATCAGATCAGATGGCCGATTTGAGGCAGAAACCGGCCGAACAGGATCGGTGTCTATACCCTGGATGATCCGGTGAATGGTATACGCCCTGTCCGCAAAAGGAACGGCGAGCTGGGCCGGGGTCAGCCGACGGAGATGAAATACGGTTTCAAGGTTGAAGCGGGCGGCGGTCTGTGCTTCACGGCGACTTATTCCGGGCAGCAGTTTAAGGGGAAAGGGTGCAAGGAAATCAGCTTCTTCGCCAGGTCCCACAATATACTCCCCCAAGGGTTTGACCAGCCGGGTGGCGGCCTTGGCCACCAGTTTATTGGTGGCCAGGGACCAGACAGAATCCAGACCCATCTGTTTTTTTATTGCTTTTTTCAACCGGAAGGCCACATCCGGGGCCGGGCCGTAAAGTCTTGCCGTACCGGTAATATCCAGGAAAAGATGGCCATCCCCCATGCCGGACTCTACTGCCGGGGTAAATGCCAGGCCTTGCTTGGCAATCTCTTTCATGGCTTGCGCATACCGGTTGAAGCGGGGCGGCAGAACCGGGATACGCCGATGTCGGGACATTACCTGTGCCAGGGGCATTCGTTTTCGGATGCCTTCCCGGAACGCCGGTTCATTCATGTCATAAACCACAGCCCTGGGGGCCCCCAAAGGCGCAATGACCACAGGGCTGTTTTTTAAAGCCGGAAAGGCCATGGTTTCCAGCCGGGCGGCAAAATCCGCGATGTTCAGATGGATGATGGACCGGGGTCTCATGGGTGAGCACGCAGTATCTTAAGCAGCCGCAGGCAGTTATTGGGCGCCTGCCCCCTGACGTGATTGTTGAAAAATACGGCACCTATGTCTGCGGCAGGACCAAGGGTGTTGGAAATGGTTTCGGCAAGGGCCTTTAGTTCGGATTCGCTGTAATTGTAGTCAAATTGTTTTTGCATGTTACCGGAACGCCAGCCCTGGCTGTTTCTGCCGTGCAGCCGCAGGTAGAAAAGCTGTGGATTGGTTACAATATCCAGCCTTGGGAACAGGCTGGGCAGATCCGGGCCATCCACGGTCACCAGGGTGATTGCCCGCCGTTCAAATTCATAAAACACCTTGTCATGGACCCAGGAAGGATGCCGGAACTCAACGGCCACGGGCAGCCCTGAAAGCTCGTCCAGTAAGGCTGCCAGGTAGATTCGCCGTTCCGGGGTGCGCGTGAAATAGGGCGGTAGCTGTACCAATACACACAAAAGGCGGTCCGTGGTTTCCAGGGGGGTGATGCCTTGGCGGAACATCAGCACCTCCCGGATCCATCCAGCTTTGTCCACCTCATGGGTCATGGTACGGGTGAGTTTGACACTGAATTTAAACCCTTCAGGCACCTGGGCCGCCATTCGCTCCAGGGATCGGGCCTTGGGCATCTGGTACCAGGTATAGTTAAGTTCTGTGGCCTTAAACATCCCGGCATAGGCCGGCAACATGCCGGCCGCATGGGTCCCGGCCGGGTAAACCCCTGCATCCACCCATTCCGCATAAGAGTAGCCGCTGGTGCCTGCACACAATCTATCCACCGGCTTATTCCCCTTCCATAACCTGGGCGGAGCGGATAATGCCGATCACCTTTCCCTGGATCATGATATCGTCAAACCCATAGGTCTGGGGGCTGAAAGCAGGATTTTCCGGACGCAGTTCAATGTGGTCGGCATGCAAAAAAAACCGCTTGACCGTGGCGTCTTCTCCGTTGATCAGGGCCACCACGATCTCCCTGTCCACGGCATACTGCCGGGGCCTGCAGATGGCAATGTCCCGGTCAAGAATACCCGCATTTTTCATGGACTGGCCCTGGACCTTCAGGGCAAACAGGTTGTCGCCGGGATACAGGGTGTCGTCCACCACCAGGCTGCCGGCCCACTCCTGAGATGCATATATGGGAAGTCCTGCCGTGATCCGTCCGACAATGGGGACAACTTTTTTGCGATGATCCGCGTCCGTAGCGCCGGTTTCATCCAGGATAACAATGTTTCTGCTGTACCGACCCAGCCTGCGGATATAGCCTTTGGCTTCAAGCAGTTTCAGGGTCTGTGCCACGGCGGCATGGCTTATGGCAAGGCTTTTGGCCATGTCTCTAAGGCTTGGGGTATCTCCGGATTGTCCAAGTCTCGACTTTAGAAAGGCCATGACCTTTTTTTGTTTTTCTGTGAGTTTTGGCCTCATTTTTACTGATATTCTTTTTCGTTAATGTTCAACAATAGCCATAGCTGACCTGATTCTTCACCATAGTTCAGCCCACAATAAAAGTTTAAAAATCTTTGTAGTTTAAACAGGCTTTATTATAATAAAAAAGAGAATGTCAGAAGCTGCGCGAAATGTAAAGTCAAATGTAAATCTTAATGTGAATACTTATAGCGTATGTATAGGATAAAGTTAACTAATGCAAGAAATTGCGCGCATAAATCCCGGTCAACTCAAACACCCTGGTTTTTAAAAACAATACAGCCCAAGCGATAAACATATTATCACCTGGGCTGTATTAATTTGTATTTTATAAGAAACTATAGGGCGAAACGCCTCCGGCGCCCCATTTTACCCCTAAATTATCGGCGTCTTTAGTTTCATTGTTTGTTGTGGGTTGAGCCTGGATGTTGGTAGACTAGGCCGACCCATAGCTGTTATTTGAAAAGCTTTACATTAAATTTCTGCCCGCCAATAGCTGCTTCATACATCAGACCACCTTTGGCGTGGATAAATACAGCCATACCTTTATAATATCCGATTTCTGCCTGAACGCCTGTGGCCGGCCCGGCACTGGCCCCGGCGGTCCCGCCGTCACTGCCGGCCTTGGCCTGGACCCCTGCAGTAACCACTACGGCTGAAACCGAGGCATCAAATTCAAATGAACCTTTGGTAAATTCATCATAGGCGCGTTTATCCTGGAAAAAAATGATTTCAGAAAAAGCCTGTCCGCCCAGCTGAAACCCAACGGTAATTTTGGTAACGCTGGCACTACCGGTAATCAGACCGTCCTGATAAACCCGACCCTGGCCATATGCGCCTCCGACAACGAAGCCGCCCTTGCCTACTGTGGGAAATACCGCATATCCATAGCAGTTATTAAAAAAGGGCTGGACCGCCTTGGCCTTCTTAAACACATTAATCGTATTGGTGTATGAATCCGCAAACGCCGGGATAGTAAAAAAAAGAGCTAAAATACCTGTCAGTATAATAATGGAAATTTTTGTGGATTTCATTAGGCACGTTCCTTTAAAGGTTGAGTTAGTCTGTCAGGTGTGGCAGGCGTTGCAACTGGTAGGGCCGTATTTTTCCCCGGCTTTCTTTTTTGCTCTATGACAGGCAATACAGGTTTTATACATCACCTGTTTTGCTTTAAGCGCACCTGTTTTCTTTGCCTCATCCAAAGCGCCCGGTTTCTTTTCAAAATCCTTGTGACAAACGGCGCAGTCCTCAACAATGGTCTGGTGAAGTTGATGGTTAAAGGGGACCGGGCCTTGGTGCCCTCCGTTCAGTGTCAGTTCAGGGCGGCCGTTGTCCTGGGCCACGATGCCGGATACCGGGATTAACGAGAGTCCTGCAACGATACTGCAGGCAGCAAGGCATGTTGTGATCACTTTTTTGTTCATTTTTTTGTCCTTTTTAACGTTACCGGATTAAAAAACCTGACCAAATTATTACCACAGATGTTTATAAAAAACCAAGAAAAGCTAACTTCGCTAATTCTCTGTCACCCCCTCATTTCCCATACGAATGTGGGAGACAAAAAAGTCCCTGAACTCATCCTCCCGGTGGCTGACGTATAAAATGGTACTTAATTTTTCCGTTGCCACCTGACCTAAAAAATCCAGGACCGCATTACGGTTCGCTCGATCCAGCCCATGGGTGGGTTCATCCAGAACCAGAAGATCAGGCAGTTTTATCAGTGCCCGGGCAATGAGAGCCAGCCGCTGGTCTGCATAGGAAAGGGAACGGAAGGCGGATTCTGCTTTATCTGCCAAACTGATGCGTCCCAGCCAGGCCATGGCTTTTTTTTCGTCTTCAGGTCCAGGTCGCTGGTACAGGCCAATGGTGTCATAAAGACCGGACATCACACAATCCAAAACGCTGCCGGCCACCCGATAGTTGCGGTGAAGATCCGTGCTGACAATGCCCATCTTTTTTTTCAGTTCCCAAATGGACTCCCCGGTGCCCCGGCGGGTGCCGAATATCCACAATCGATTCCTGTAACACGCGGGATGGTCGCCTGTGATCACCTGCAGCAGGGTTGATTTACCGCAGCCATTGGGACCTGACACCAGGGTATGGCCGCCCGGGGTTATGCACAGGTCCAGATGCGAAAAAACAGGCCTGCCCGAATACCCCGCATGTCCGTCCTCAAGCCTGACCAGTTCCTCTGAATGCGGTGCTTCCCCGGAAACGGCGTCTTGGGAAAAGGCGGTTTTTGCAGATTTTAAATCATTGACATCCGCTGAAAAGGTTGCCTGTCCCTGCAATGTTAAAAGCCTGGGTAATATGTCCTGTCGATACCCTTTAAGGGGCATGTGCCCATTTTCAACGACCGCAATGTGGGTGGCGCCGGCGGGGATGTCTCCGGGATCATAAACAAAAACCAAAATCCCCATACCGCAAATTCTGCAATGATCCAGCGCCAAATTCAGCTGCCCGCACCCAGCCTTGTCCAGGCCGTCAAAGGGGGACTGTATCAACAACCATTGGCTACCCGAGGAGATCCTGGACAGTAGCAGCAGTTTTCTTGTCTGGCCCGTGGATAACTGCCGATAGCCCTGATCCAGGACATGATCCATGCCAAAGGCGCGGATCATGTCTGTGTATTTATCCGGATCACGAACAAAAGCCCGGGCCAAGGTGCCCGGGTCCAGACTGTCCATGAAATCGGTATCGTCATTTTTGAGTTCCTGTTCAAAAACCTCCTGCTGACCGGCAAAAGAAAATATTCCCATATCTTTGGGCAGGCAGATTTCAGCATCCGGGATCTTTGCGTGGGCTGAGGACAACAGATTGAAAAAAGAGTCAATCCCGGACCGATTTTGGCCCAGAATGCACCAGAACTGACCGGGTGACGCTTCAAACAAAGGGATCTTTAAATCAGGTGTTTTTACATTTGCAATCTTCATGGTCGTATTCAATCAGGTTCCCGGCATTTCAGCAAGCTGGAATTTATATTTGATCGTTTTTATGGCAAAACTTGTGACAACCTGTAAACAATTGATTTTGCAAAACGCCGGATATTCTGCTAAAAGCCTTGAGTGAAAAATAATGCCGTGTTGAATGTGTAACAGGAAAGGGTAGACAGGTGAACGGTTTTCAACCCAAAACAATATATGTGGATGTGGATGATGTCGTGTCCAGAACCACGGAAACTTATCCGGATGTTGTCGCCCAGGAGTTTGGCAAGACTGTGACGTTTGAAGACCTGACCGGTTTTGATTTAAAACGTTGTTTCCAGCTGACCGATAATGAGTTTCAATATTTTTTCGACCTGGTTCATCAGTCTGATTTTCTTATGGGATTTAAACCCGTGGAAGGGGCGGTTCAGGCCCTGAAGGCCTGGGCTGATATGGGGCACATCATTGATATTGTAACAGGGCGTCCCACCTCGGCCCAAGAAGCGACCCTGGCCTGGCTTGAAAGGTATGATGTGCCTTTCAGGGGATTCATTATGGTGGATAAGTACAACCGTCCCGGAAATGACATGTCCCTGGCCATTTCAAAAGAGGAGCTATCCATGATGGATTACGATCTGGCCGTGGAAGATTCCCCGGACATGGCCATGTTCCTGGCCCGGGATATGGGGGTGCACACAGCATTGATCCATAAGCCCTGGAACCGGACGTGTACCAATGACAACTTGGTTCGGTGCATGTCCTGGAACGAAATTCACCCCATGGTCAAAGAACCGGCACTTGCAGAATTTGAATAAAATCTTTGGTGCCGGAACGAAAAAACCAATATCTGCAACGCGTATATTTGTTGGAACTTTTTAAAACAAATTGACAAGCAACGAACTAAAAGTATATTTTACATATACCACGGAAGCACGCGGCTCACTGGTGGGGCCCTCGGACTTCAAATCCGATGTGCCGGGCTAAGACCCTGGCGGGTGGGTTCGATTCCCATGTGCTTCCGCCATTTTTATATGTAATTTCAAATAGTTAGCCCTTAAAACACTATCCCCAATAGTGCCAAAAAAGTTTTCCAGCCTTATTTACACAGCCCAAATTTTCAACCAATTTTTTGGCTATTTTTTCTAATGTTTGACCCAATTTATTACTTGTGCCCGACAATCGCAAATTTAATACGTAATCCTGATGTTTTTTCTTCGAGCAAAGGGCTTCAGCATTTCTGACAAATCTTCTCCATGCTCAGAGAAACAGGGTGAGACCTGAAATAACTTGCCCCGGATATTGAACCTATAACTCCGAATCTCATCCTCATTCCCAATGATGACATTTTGTATAAAAATTATGAGCTTCAAATAGATAAGGATAAAAAATGTCGGAATAATGCCTATTTTCAAGCATATTATGCTCCCAATACTGTTCATGCTGTCCCAGCAATAGAGCACTATGCCCAGCAGGCAAAAATGAAATATCATACTTTTTACAAGATAGTGAGTTCTTGATAGTTCCCTTTTCCCGAAAAAACAGTTGAAGCGCCTCATTGATGGCAGCACTCTGGTCAGACAGTGCCGGGTTCAAGAAGATTTCAAACTTGGAATGCGTGAATTTGACTTCGATTTTCTGGATGCTTTCGTCTGGAACAATCTCAACGTAATACCGTCTGCCCAGATACTGCAACCTGGACCCGCTTACAATTTTACCCTAGTGGGATGCGCTCAACCAGTTTTAGCTTTTCCAGTATCCATTTACCCTTTTTATAGACCGCTCTTTTTTCTTTTTCTCTGCTCTTAAACATCATGCAAACACACTTGGGACATGTTTTGAGATGTTGAAAAGTCAGTTTTATTCGAAAATGAATATTTCAAGCCCGTTGCGCTGTAAATCGGACTGCACCAGATAACGTGGCTATGGTTATAAAAGAGTTGAATTGCGTGGAAAATATGAGGGAAATCCGTGGAAACTATGTGGACACTGACATGAACTTGCTTTTTAAAATCAACTATATGTAAAGATGAATACGTTAAGCAATGTACATGTTTTTTTAAAACCTATAACTATAAAAAAAGAAGGAGTGTCTTTAATGTTCAGGTTCAAATTATTATTGAGTTCAATCTGTATTTTATTATTGTCTGTTGGGTTATGCTGTTTTTCGGCGTTCGCTACAACGCTTCTAATCGATAGTGATGGACTATTATATGGAGCAGAAGATGTTTGGGTTAATACGTGTCATATGACGTTAAATTCCTTGATGGTTCGGCAGACGACCTTTATAGCGATGGCGTCGATTTTACATTCACTTTCACAACAGAAACTGATGCTCTGGCGGCGTCAGCAGCATTGTTGGCCCAGGTCTTTATTGACGACGAACAGGATGGTCTATTCGACTCAGACCCAACACTAACAAACGGGGGTGGCTATACCGGTTTTATATATGTATATACGCCATACGAGATAGACGAGAATGTATCGAGCTGGATGAATATAGCATATGCTTTTAATAGTAAGGTCGACCATAGCGAGCCGGACGGCACTGGAAGTCGTTATGATGTGAATACATCATACGACACAACCGGAATGTCAGGTCAAGTGTATGCAGTATGGAGCCTATCCAGTAGTAGTGAGAGTGATGTATCAACTGCCCCAGAGCCAAGCACAATTCTATTATTAGGCTCAGGTCTTATCGGTATAGCAGGCTTGGGAAGGAAAAAATATATCAACTAAGCTTAGGCCCATAATCAAAATAAACCCTCACATATGGTTTGCCTTTTCATCCGTCTTCTTCGTTGTGACAATGAGCACATATTTCAATATGCTCCCATTACCACGCCTTGAATACGAATGAAAATTCTAAACCATATTTTGGAAGGTTTTATTCCGAGCATGGGCCTTAATTGCAACATGCCGAAACCGCCATACAACCACTGAAACCATTTTTAAACGTATCGTCCGATGCGGATTGAGCCTGCACCTTGCTCATAAAGCCGGGCGATACGTCTTTTGAACTTTTCAATGGTGGAGCTGGCGGGCGTTATGTTATCCAACGTCAGCTGATATCCAAGAAAATAAAACCCACGTTCCACCCAGTCGTCCATCCAGGACGATTTCATAAACCTTCCCGCAGCATCATAGCCGTCAAATTTTCAAATCCACTGATTTATCACCTCTGGGAGCCCATACACGGCTTCTTGAGATTTTTTTACCCTATGTTTACTGGGAAAGGCAAACATCGAAAACAAAAAATCCCGATTTGAAAATAGACAATACCGCAAAACTCACCTTTTTTGATTATCCTGTGGCAATTCAAGCCAGCGTGCCGTCAATTTTTCCAGCTCCGTTCTAACTTTTTTACCGGAACGGGTATGAAGTTTAAATTGTGTCCCTGGAATTCCAACTGAGTTTCAGGCAGCGGAGTGTTCAACGGTGATCGCCACCTGGAGTCCGGCTTTAGAGAGCATATCCACCAGGGCGTCAATGGTGAATTTGTCTATTTTACCGCGCATGACGTCACTGATCCGGAGCCGGGTTACGCTCATAAGCTCGGCGGCCTGGGCCTAGGTCATGCCGTTGTCTTTGATAAAGTTCCTGACTTCTATCATTAAATTTGATTTAATCATCAATTTGTCTGATTCCTCCTGGGAAAAACCAAAGTCTTTAAAAATATTCCCGCAAGATTCAATAATTTCCATTATTTTTCTCTCCTTGCTTTTTATATGGCCTTCAAGCGTTTTGATGCAATATCCAGATCACTTTTTTCGGTTTTCTGAGTCTTTTTCTTAAAGGCGTGAAGGACATAAATCCCATCCGAAAACGCTGCAATGTAGATAACTCTATATTGATCGCCAACCCGAATCCGTATCTCCCGGACTCCTGATCCGATAGTTGTCATAGGCTTCCAATCGTCAGGATCTTCACCCTTTTGGACAAGATGTAGTTGGAATCCAATTTCCCGTTGCATGAGCTTTGGGACGTTCTTAATGTCCTTAATTTATTTACATTCTATTGGAAATGGCCAGCAGGTTGCAATGGACGTTTTGAATCAGAAATTTGAGAATACAAAATAGCATTTTTGACCAAGGCCATGCAATCAGATGAAATTCTCACATGGATTCTCACACAAAGCAAAACAGGCTACAGGAAAAATCCTGTAACCCGTTTATTTTATTGGAGCCGGCGCGCGGATTCGAACCGCGGGCTTTCTCATTACGAGTGAGATACTCTACCAACTGAGTTACGCCGGCGTTTAAGCGTAACCACTATATACCAATGCTTTTTGTGATTTTCAATCAAAAAAGAATATCCCGGAAAATAGCGCAAAATAGTTTATTTTTCTGTGTATGAGAAGACAAATTATCAGGGATTGATACGCCTTTTAAGGATATCTTCCAGCAAAGACGCCACAAGTCGATCAAAGGACGGCGAATGTTTTTTACCGGATGTTGAAGTTTTTTTCCGGCAGGTTTTAAAGAACTCCATGCAAACCCGGTGCTGCTTTGTTGTCAAAAGCGTTGAGATACCAACCTTTTCTCCATTGGGAATAAGCTGGGATTTCGTTTCAGGGACATCACGCCGGCCATGGGCTCGCCGGCTCATATGGGTGTAATAAAGCAACGCCCGATCCAGAAGAATATACAAGAACTGAATATTTTGATTAGGGCCCACCTGGAGCCGGTCCCCCCCAAGTCTCGATGACGCATTAGCCAAACGCCGAAGGCCCATAAAGGCAGAGCCTGCACCCACGGCGGAACCAATGGCCGTAAAAATCCCAAAGGTCAATCCGGCTGCGGCCGTATCCAGCACCGCCCCAAGGGTTCCTCCCAGCACAGCACCAGCGGTGGCGGCCTGGGCCCGGGTCAGCCCCAGCATCTCCCAGGTCTGTTCTGAAAACAAATCATGCCTGAGAATGGAACAGGCAGGCAATGGGTAATCATAGAGATGATGGCGGAACAATGAACGGATATGGCCAAACATTTTTTGTTCAATATCCCGGATTTTTTCCTGGTATTCCCGGGTAAGATTTTCCTTGAGCGTCACGGGATCTATGTCGGCTTTCAGCCTGCGGGTCAAAGAAAAGGTCAAACTCTGTTCCAGGCCGTGGACAATATACGCACAGGCCAAACGGTTGCGTTTTTCCCATTCTACGTTAAAGGCCTGGATCACGCCTTCCATCAAAGGTTCAATGTCCTGATCAATGGCTTTAAGGCTTTCCATAAGCCGAATGCGCTCATAAAAATCAGCCTGATTGGAATTAAAAATCCGGATCACGTTGAAAAATTTGCGGAACTCTTCTTTCCATACCTCTGTATTATCCCGGGTCTCGGATTTTGCATTGATAACAGCCATCCTGGGCCGTCCCGTGAGCCGCAGGATTTCCATTTCAGCCAGATCATCTTCCCTTACCGGCCGGGACCCGTCCACCACATAAATAATGCCTGCCCCATTGGCCACCGGTGTCAACAATTCGCATTCATCGGCAAAAAACGGGTTGTTTTCATGTTCGGCAATGAACCGGGCCACCATGTCCGGTCCGGGATTCTTTCTGAACCAGGCCAGGGTCTGCCGAGGCGCCTGGAACCCCGGTGTATCAATAAACCGGATGATCTCTTTGTCATCCATGGTCACGGAATAGGCCTTGGAAACCCTGGTTTCACCAGGCACCGGACTGACCTGGATACGGTCGTCCTCGGTCAGGGTGGACACCACCGAGGATTTTCCCTCGTTGGGGTGCCCTAAAACGGCAAATTCAGGCAATGCCATCATGGCGACACCCACCTTTCAATGACCATCAGGGGATCGTTAAGCTGGTTTACGGCACTCTTCCACACCTGAAAATTCACATCAGAAGGCACCACATCTTTTTCATCCTGATCCATTGTCTGGATCATTACAATCCACAGGGGATAATCAGAAAACATCTCACGAATTTGAACGAAATAATAGAGCAGTCCACGGATGGGCGGCTGCCAGACCTCCTGAAGTACAATCAGAGGCCCCTGGCCCAACTCCTTGACATGGGCCGCTATCCGGTCCCGATCTTCATCAAAATCATAATGGATGCCGACCGTAGCCGCAACATGAATACCAAACTGCTGTTCCAGACCAACCCGGATCTGTTCCATATCATTTTCCTCAAACCCCCGGGCCGAACCAAGCACAAGCGCCTCGGGCCTATTATTTTTGACACGGGGTTCATCCGATACAACCGGAGGCCGCGATTCAGGCTCAGGCGCTGCCTTTGGCTCTGGTGTGTTTAAAGTCGCAACGGATTGGGGCATACCAACAGATCCGTTATCTTTTTCCACCACAGGCACGGGTTCCGGCCTGGGCAAAGGCGCTCTGAATTCCGCCCGGGAGCCCCCGGTCTCTTTGATGTCCATACCCATGCGGGGGGTTCGCATTCGCATAATCAGACGCTGGTACCGGGGCCGGGACAGGTCAAATCGCGAAAGGGCCAACGCCTTGGCAGCATGGGCCAAACCTACCAACACAATCCGGGGAATAAGGGCATATACCAGCAGCCCCATGCATAGAAACGGCCACCAGGCAGCCAGATGTTCACTGGCCAGTCCGGCAAGACCTTCCTTGAGCACAATCCGACTGCCTTCTATTTGCTCAAGGGTAGGTACAAAAATATCAGGCATGGCCCAGGACCAGGGAAATGCCATCCAGGTTACCAGGCGGTGCACACTCTCCCCGGAAGTCAAAAGCGTGGACTGCCAGCCAAAGGCCAGATCCGTAACCATGATCCTGAAAAACGTGCCGCCAAGCGCCCCGGTTGAAAACCCCAGCGCGCCCAGGGACAGCACAATGAACACCGGCCAAAACAAAATACTTCGAAAGGACCGGGTATCCAAATGCAGTAACTCACCGGCATCCGTTGAAAATTTGGGAAAATGCTTTTGAACAGGCCCGGCCCACTTCTGCAGCCGTCCCATGAATTTATCAATGAACAGGCGCATGGACAGTCGGTGCAGCCCGCCGGCCCAGCCCGACCCGGCAGGGCCTGACCGGAACTGATGGAATCCCACCAGTGCCGCAGCCAAACAAAGCAACGCCGGAAAAAGGATAAACACAGCAACAAACAAGGTCACATTCACAGGCCGGCTGCCATGGTAAGCCAGAAACGAATATGCGCCCATACCTCCGGCAGCCAGGCCACAGGCAAATATTCCCCTGGCAATCCAGGCGTAAAAAGACTCAAATAATGCGCCGGGAAGCTTAACCCCGGGGCCGCCGTTCTCGGTCTTTTGAAAAAACACCAGGCGCCGGTATTCCAGCCATCCTGCAATCAGTCCGGCATCACCCAGACGGTCGCCATCTTTAATTTGGCGGAAGATATCCCTGTCCCGGGATGCAATGGCATTCGTATCCATATTTTCCGGGTCCTCATCCAGACCCAGAAGAAAATCAAGATCAATAATATCTTTAAGAGGCAAAATCATAATAATTCTTTAACAAATTGCCGTAATTTTCACAATCCGTGTTTAGACACAAACCGTTTCAATGCGTATGGGCAACCTCCCCAAGTAGATTAGAAAAATAATCATAGCCGGTTTCAGTTTTATATGAAAGTCCAGATAAGTTGTGAATTTACAGCAATTCTAAATATGAATATTTTTAGCTGGAAAATTCGCACAAAGACACCAAGACACAAAAATTTTATTTGGTTTTTTGACCCTTTGTGTCTTTGAGGCTTTGTGCGAGAATAAAATTAGAATTGCTGGTGAATTTATCTTCTCATTGTTTTTGTGTATAGTAACGTATTCGAAAATGGCAGAAAGGAAAAACATGAAATACATCATATTGAAATTTATTACTAATATAATCGATTTGCAAACACGCCGGTAATGACCTTAACATGAAAACCTACACCAAAATTCTGCTTCCAACTCTCCCGCTTATTTTTTTCTTTCTGGCGGCGACCATTGCGATCACATACCATTTTTCACGAACAGCCCTTCTTGATCTCGGTGATGTCGGCCTTTCCACAAGACTGAATATGGCCATGAAAATCACCCGGGAGCAAGAAAAAATTCTTCATGACTACGGTCTGGAAAGCATCCCGGAGAGCATTGCCAAAGCAAAACAGGAGGCAACAGCCCGCATTCGAAACATCACCGCCGGAAATAACGGTTTTATTTTTATAGTGGATCGCAACGGGACGATTATCTTCCATCCCAACAAATACCTTAATGAAACGGATATAGGCCAAGAAAAATGGTTTTCTTCTCTGACAGATCAAGGGGGTAGAAAAATGATCACCCTTTCAGGAGAGCGTCTCCTTATGCGATTTGGATATTTTGCGCCCTGGGAGTGGTACCTGATGGCGGTGGCCCCTACAGAAGAAGTGTACGGTGCCATCAACCGGATGCAGCCCTATCTATATGGGTTGTTTATTTCAATCGCCATCATCATCTCCCTGGTCCTGATGTTTTTTACCGCACGCCTGACCCGTCCGCTCAAGGAACTTCTTATAGGCACCCAGGCGTTTGGCAAAGGTAATCTTGAGACCAGAATCAATATTCAGTCCGATGATGAATTCGGCCTTCTGGCAAAAGAATTCAACCGGATGGCATTCAGACTCCAGGATAGTCTATACGCATTAAAACAAAATGAAGAGCATTTCAGGGCATTAATTGAAAATGCCAACGATATGATCTGGATTCTTGACCGCAAAGGGGTCTTCAGTTATGTCAGCCCGTCTACATTCCGGATTCTTGGATATCAGCCCAAAACACTTATTGGCCGCTGTGCCCAGGATTTTATACATCCCCGGGAAATAGAGGAACTAACCGAAAAGTTCACCCTCAGGGTGGCCTCTTTGATCCCGACACATCCGACAACTATACGATTCAGGCACGAGGCCAATCACTGGTGTTTTCTTGAATGCACTTCCCAAAACCTCATGGATCACCCCACCATCAAGGGCATGGTGATTAACTTAAGGGATATCACCAAACGCAATCAGGCGGAACAGGCCCTGAAGCAGTATCAACAAGAACTGGAAAACCGGGTACAAGAACGCACCAGAGATCTCCAGACAGCCAACAACGCCTTGAATAACGAAATCCAGATCCGCCGCCAAAAAGAAAAGGAACTGGAACGGGCAAGCCAGGTAAAAAATGAATTTCTGGCCAATGTCAGCCATGAAATTCGAACACCGTTGAACGCAATTCTTGGTTTCAGCGAACTTCTGGAAACAATGATCAGTGAAAAACAACAGGCCGGCTACCTTTCAGCCATCAGTACAGCCGGGAAAAACCTGTCCGGCCTGATCAACGACATACTTGACCTGTCTAAAATGGAGGCCGGCAAACTGGAAATTAACCGAAAACCTGTCTTTTTAAAGTCTTTGTTCAATGAAATACACCGGCTGTTCAAGGTAAAATTAAAAACAAAAAATCTGAACTTTTTCATTCAACTGCCTGAAAATGACACAGGCGCCCTGGCCTTGGATGAAATGCGTTTGCGCCAGGTCATTATCAATCTGGTGGGCAATGCCCTGAAATTTACTGAATTCGGGACCATTTCCCTTAAAGCGGAGATTCGTACCAGCCACAAAAATGAGGAAATGTACGCTGATCTTACCATCCAGGTGGCAGACACAGGCATTGGTATTTGTGAAACCAAGCAGGATAGAATATTTGAAGCGTTTGAACAGGCATCGGGCGGCACCAGTCGAAAATTCGGCGGCACCGGACTAGGGTTGACCATCTGTAAACAGCTTATAGAGCTTATGGGCGGAAACCTTTCCCTATCAAGCAAACCGGATCAAGGCAGTATTTTTACCATTTTCCTGCCGGGTGTTAAACGGTATGAAGCTCACAGCCCCGCACCGGCGGAAGCAAACAAATCAACCTGGGCCAACATGCAGTTTGCCAAAAATCGTATTCTTATTGTGGATGACGACCGGGATATCCGGTTTATGCTCAGGGAAGTCCTGGAAAAAATAAATCTTGACGTCATTGAAGCGGAAAACGGCCTTCAGGCGCTTGAGCATGCCAAAGCCCAGAAACCTGCCCTGATATTCATTGATCTCAAAATGCCTGAAATCGACGGTGTGGACACCGCAGCACGTTTGAAAGCAGACCACGACGTTGCCCATATTCCCATATGTCTCATGACCGCCGGCATGACGCTATGGCCCGAAGAAGAACTTGAATCCCGGGGATTTGCCTGCACCATTGCCAAGCCCATTGCCATAGACAGCCTGATGGCCGTTTTAACACGGTTCATCAACCCGGCACCTGATGCCGCGGAGATTTCTGCTGCGCTAAGCCGACTGGACACACTGGACAAAGACAGTCTGCCCGACGAATTCCTGGGCAGATTGCACAAGGATATTATCCCCCATATCCCCCACACCCGGAAGGCAATAAAGATATCGGATATCCAGCGGTTTGCCGTAAGGATCACTGAAACCGGAAAGGTCTTTAAAGTCGAAGCGTTCAAGACATTTGGAAAAGAGCTTTTCCAGCTGTCTAAAACCTTTGACATTGAAAAGATTCAGACCTACATTGAACACTTTGCCCAGACCATGGACCGGATAGGTGGTGTTTCTGTTCAGCCCTTAGTCCCTGGCGGGGGCGATAAGACTGCGAATCCATCCTAAAAACGTATTGCCTTCCAGGCAGTCCTTCTCAACATTCTCCAAAACCATTGTCATCTTTTCCGTATCGCCGTACCGGTCTTTGCGGGTGATGATTTCCCGGGCGGGATCAAGTTTCCGGATGACCCTGGCCGGGTTGCCTGCAGCCACAACATTGGCGGGAATATCGCAGGTGACAACAGCACCAGCCCCGATAATGGAATTTTTCCCAATGGTTACACCTTTGCACACAATGGCGGAATCGCCGATCCACACATTTTCTTCCAAAACCACCCTTGACCGGCCGGCAGGCGGCAATGACCTGTCGTAAATGCCGTGCCAGTCTGAATCCGTGATATAGGCATGGCTGGCCAGCATGCAGGAGTCTGCAATACAAATGGAATTGGCCGCTGAAATCCGTACACCCGGAGAGATAAGCACATGGTCTGCGATACGGATACCGTCAATATCTTTTTTTTCGGACCACACCGTCAGCCGGGTTCTTTTGTCCGGACACCCCAGCAGGGTCACATGACTGCCGATGGAGATGGGGCTGCCGAACAATTCAATATACCAGGGTTTAATTATATACGGGTGGGGGCCCAGGGAACTGAGCTGAGGCGCAAGATAACGGCGGACATAAAAATTCTGAAACCGGTACCAGGCCTGTTTGATGTAGTATGGGCGTTTATCCCGGATCATTGTTCAAAACTTAAACTTACAGCCGTCCCATGCATCATGATCAAACAACCGGGCCCCGGGCGTCAGACCGTACAGGGCATCAGCGGCCATCAACACCACGGCATTGGTCCAGGATATTTTCTCCTCCGGCCAGACCACCATATCCGGATACGTGTAGCCGCACCAGAAGGTTTGATCCTCAAACACCCGGTTGTGAATCCAGGAAAAAACAATACCGGCCTTTTGACGACGCCCCATGGCGTGCAGTGCAAGCACCAGCTCCGAGGTTTCGGCAATGGTCACCCAGGGCTGGTCGGAGACACAACGGCATCCTTGGCCCTCAATGACATATTTATGCCAGTATTTGTCAATACGTGCCGTTGCCCGGCGTCCCTGCAAGGCCCCGGACAGTATTGGGTAAAACCAGTACATGGAAAATCTGGACTTGGACACGTTATAAGTAAAAATATTTTCCCTGATGGATCCGCCAAGGCGTTTAAGTGCATCCTCCCATTCCGGACAGTCACGGCCCAGGATACCGGCAATGGCCAATGCACATTTCAGGCTCATAAATATGGAAGAACTGCCTGACAGAAGAGACATGGGGTCAACCTTGCCCTCGGGGCTCTTTGCCCAATAAATTTTTCCTGTGACCGCCTGAAGATCCAAAGCAAACGCAATCCCCTTTGACATGATTGACCAGAATTTTTCCAGATCAGCCTTGTCCCCTTTGATTAAAAACTGATGAAACAGCCCCACCGCCAGATAACAGGCCATATGGCTTTCGGTGGTCCGGTCCTCGGGAACGGAATCCATATAGGATGAATACCAGGAGCCGTTTTCATTCTGGAGGCTGGACAGCCACTCCAGGGCAGCCATTGCCTGGTCATGAAAACCGGCGATATTCAGTCCCATGGCAGATTCCACAAGATCCCAGGGGTCGGTTTTCCCTCCGGTATGCCATGGAATATCACCATTCTCCCTTTGAAGACCCGCAATCATACCGGCAACTGAGCCGGGGTTCAGAGACGAATCAGGGTGCAGCTTTGCATTTATCGGGTGCATTGACTCTCTATAAAAATAATAATATCCTTTGTAAAAACAGGGCTAAATTATCAAACCCCTATCTATTTTACAAGATTTATGCAAACAAAACTGAATGATCCTTCAGAGCAGTTGATTTTGATTATTCAAACAGGCTCTTATACCCGAACTTGAGGAGAATATCATGATAAGAAAGATCAGAAAAGCGGCAGTTATCGGGTCCGGAATCATGGGCGGCGGAATTGCCGCTCTTCTTGCCGGCGCCGGTGTTGACGTGCTGCTGCTGGACATTGTCCCTTTTGATTTAACTGACGAAGAAAAAAAAGACCCTGTGGCGAGAAACCGCATTGTTCGGGCCGGCATGGAAGCGGCGCTGGCGACGAATCCCTCTTTATTTTACAGCAAAAAAGACGCGTCGCGCATCAGCACGGGGAACCTGGATGATGACGTTGAAAAACTGTCGGAATGCGACTGGATTGTGGAAGTGGTCGTGGAAAATCTGAACATCAAAAGAGCGCTGTTCGAAAAGGTTGCCAACGTCAGAAAAGAAGGCACCATTGTTACCAGCAACACGTCCGGGATTCCCCTTAAAGATATGAGCCAAGGCCTTTCCCAGGAGTTCAAAGCACACTTCATGGGTACCCATTTCTTTAACCCGGTCCGCTACATGCACCTGCTCGAACTCGTTCCCGGCGCTGAGACCAAACCCGACGTCATGGATTTTATTGCCCGGTTTGGCGAAAGAAACCTGGGCAAGGGTATTGTCTGGGCCAAGGATACCCCGAACTTTGTGGGCAACAGAATCGGTATTCAGGGCATTGGTGCCTGCATCAAGTTCATGCGCCAAGACAAAATGACCATCCCCGAAGTGGATGCCCTGCTTGGACCGGCCCTGGGCCGTCCCAAAACCGCCATATTCAAAACCACGGATTTGGTTGGCATTGACACTATGGTTCATGTGGCCAAAAACTCCTATGACCTGTGCCCGGGCGACGAGCAGCGCGACACACTTGTCCTGCCTGAATTTATCTCCACAATGGTCGATAAAAAAATGCTGGGAAACAAAACCCAGGGTGGGTTTTACAAAACAGAACTGACCCCGGAGTGGAAAAAACTGCGCAAGGTGCTCAATATTGACACCCTGGAATATGAAGATTTTCAACGACCTTCATTTCCCTGCCTGGACCAAGCCAAGAAAAAAGCCACTCTTGAAGAAAAGTTGGCCTGCGTGCTCAAAGGCGATGACAAAGGCGCCCAATTTGCCTGGAAATGCCAGGCCAACGCGTTCCAGTATGCTGCCAACCGGGTGCCTGAAATCGCCGAGACCATCGTTGAAATCGATAACGCCATGAAATGGGGTTACAACTTTGCCATGGGACCCTTTGAAACCTGGGATGCCTATGGTGTTGAAGACGCCGTTGAAAGAATGAAAACCGAAGGGCTTGATGTTCCGGCCAATGTGACGGCCATGCTGGCCAAGGGCAACAAATCTTTTTACAAACTTGAAAACGGTATCCGCTACTACTTTGATTTTTCGTCAGGTCAATATAAGGCGGTTCCGGTTTCTAAACACATGGTTTCCATTGCTGCCGCCAAAGGCAACGATAAAATAGTTTTTCAAAATGCGTCTGCATCGCTGGTAAACATCGGAGATGACGTTTTCTGCATTGAGTTCCACACCAAGATGAATGCCATCAACGGCGAAATCGTTGATTCCATCGGCAAAGCCCTTGACTTTGTTGAAGAAAACGGTGCCGGTCTTGTTATCGGCAACGAAGCCGGCGGTATGCCCGGCGCATTTTCCGCCGGTGCCGATCTTGCATTTGTCTCCAAACTGTGCCACGAAAAAAAATACACTGAAATTGATGCATTCCTGGCAAAAGGCCAGAAATGCATCCAGAGAGCCAAATACGCACCTTTCCCCGTTGTTGCCGCACCCTACGGCATGGTCTTAGGTGGTGGCTGCGAAACCTGCCTGGGTGCGGATCGCATCGTTGCCCATACCGAACTTTTCATGGGTCTGGTTGAAATCGGCGTGGGCCTGCTGCCCGCCGGCGGCGGCTGCATGAACCTGTGGAAAAAATATGTGGATGCCCTGCCGGGCAAAACCGTAAAAGAGGTGAATCTGGCCAAATTATTCGTCCAGGCATTCATGAAAATCGCCATGGCCGTGGTATCCATGTCAGCCGCCCAGGCCCGGGATAACGGGTTTCTCGGCCTTGCCGACCGGATTGTTATGAACCGGGATAACCTTGTGGGCGAAGCCAAGAAAGAAGTGCTTAAGATGGTGGATGACGGATATATTCCTCCGCTGAAAAAGAAACTTAAAGTGATTGGCAACGCGGGTCAGGGCATGGTGAATACGGAGGTGTTCAACCTGCTCAACGGCAAATTCATGAGTGAATATGACGCCTTTTTGGCCAAACGCATTGCCTATGTCGTAAGTGGCGGAGATGCCAACGAGGGCAGTGAAATTGCCGAAGAAGCCATCCTCAAGCTTGAGCGTGAGGCATTTGTAGACTTCTGCAGGGAAGAAAAAACCATAGCCAGAATTGATCATATGCTGAAAACCGGGAAACCGTTAAGAAATTAGGAGGATAAAACAATGAGAGCCGCATATATAGTACAATCCGTACGGACCCCGGGCTGCAAGCAAAATAAAGGGTTGTTCAGCCAGACCCGGCCCGAAGAGTTGATTTCTTTTATTTTAAAGGAAGCGGTTGAACGAACCGCCAACCTGAAACCCGAAGACATTGACGATGTCATGCTGGGCTGCGCTTTCCCCGAAGCGGAACAGGGTCTGAATTTAGGCCGGATCGCGGCTAAAATGGCAGGTTTTCCGGACGAGGTCTCCGGTGCCACGGTGAACCGGTTCTGCGCATCCGGTCTTGAAGCCATTGCCCTGGCCTCTGTGCGGGTGTCTGCGGGCTGGTCGGAAATCTGCGTGGGTGCAGGCTGCGAGTCCATGACCTTTGTACCCATGGGCGGCAACGTCCCCCGGCCCCATCCGGAATATTCAAAAACCAATCCTGAAATGTACATATCCATGGGCATCACCGCTGAAAACGTGGCCGAGCGGTACAATATCTCCCGGGAAGACCAGGACCTGTTTGCCTACCAGTCCCAGGCAAAGGCCATGGCAGCCAGAGACGGTGGAAAATTCACTGAAATCATCCCTACCCCGGCCTACAAATATATTGTAAAGTCTGACGGTACGTATAAAAAAGAGTCCTTTATTGTTGAACATGACGACGGGATCCGGGCCTCCACACCCGAGGGGCTGGCAAAACTAGGACCGGTGTTCAAAGTGAACGGTTCCGTTACTGCCGGGAACGCTTCCCAGACCACGGACGGGGCAGCGGCCAGTATTGTTGCTTCCAGGGAAACGTGTGAGGAATTAGGCCTGACCCCTATTGCCAGACTGGTTGGGTATACCACTGTGGGCTGCAAGTCAGATGAAATGGGTGTAGGCCCCAAATATGCCATCCCCAAAGTGCTTAAACAGGTGGGAATGACCATTGACGACATCGACATTTATGAAATCAATGAAGCCTTTGCCTCCCAGGCCATCCACTGCATCCGGGAAATCGGCCTTGAAAAGTACATGGATAAAATCAACATTCATGGCGGCGCCATTGCCCTGGGCCATCCTCTAGGATGCACCGGTGCCAAACTGACAGCCACATGCATTGCCAACCTCAAAGAAGTCGGCGGCAGATATGGTATCGTGTCCATGTGTGTCGGCGGCGGCATGGGTGCTGCAGCAGTCTTTGAAAAACTTTGATCGCTTAGGAATAACTTAACCCCCAAAAGGGCAGGCACAGGGGCCTGCCCCTACAAGTTTTATGACTATACCTGTTTTAACCGGATAGGCATGCTTGTATCTTGTCTGTAGTTTCTTGTAAAATCACCCCCCTGCAACCAGAGGAAACAGCCCAACCTTATCATTTTCCTCAAGTTTCCGGTCAGGCATAACTCTTTTGCCATTGATGAAAATCAGGCTGACGGCCCCATCAGGGATGCCCAGCTTACGGATCAGGTCATCCGCAGTCGTGCCCTTATCCACTTTAAGGGAACCCGAGCCCTTTGGATAGTATCTATAAAGGGTGGTGAACAGGTCTATATTAATTTCAATCATCATGCGTTTTCTCCTGTTCCGGGCGTTGCGATTCCGGCGCTTTGGCAGGAAAAAACCGGTCAGCCCCCTCAATGGACCGGATATGAATATCCCGTTGGGGAAAGCTGATCTCTATGTTGTTTTCCCGGAACTTTTTATCGATCTTAAATCTGACATTCGTATCCACCTCCAGCATATGGTCCACATCGGTCCAGAGCCGCAGCACAAAAATCAGGGCACTGTCGCCAAAATCCGTAAAAATTACATCCGGCACCGGGTAGCGAAGGACATTAGGCACATCCCCGGGAATCTGCAATAAAATTGTTCTCACCAGTTCCACATCAGATCCGTATGCCACACCTACACTGATTTTGCGGCGAATCCGTTTATCCTTGAAACTCCAGTTGGTCACCTGATTGCTGATGAGATCGGCATTGGGAATAATCAGGGAGGCATTGTCATAGGTCTGCACCACTGTGGACCGGACATTTATTTTTCTTACCCTGGCCCAGGTGCCGTTGACCTCCACATCATCCCCCACCTGGATGGGCCGCTCAAACAGCAGGATAATACCGGATATAAAATTGTTCACGATGTTCTGCAGGCCAAATCCAATACCAATGCCCAAGGCACCAAAGGCAACGGCCAGGGACGCCGTGTTCAGCCCAAAAACATGCAGGGCGATGAGAAGCCCTATGACCCAAATAACATAAGCAGATATGGTTGTAATGGACTCCTGCAGGCCCTGGGCCATGCCCGAACGGTTTAAAAATTTTTTCTGGAACAGCCATTTCCATATCCGCACCAGGGCATAGGTGAAAATAAGTACAAGTCCCGCACAAATCACCCCTAAAAAGCTGAACTGCATGCTGCCGAGGCTCAAAGGGATAGCCAAAACCCGGTACAGATGACCCAATACAGTCTTGGGTGCCCCCCAAATCAGCAGAAGAAGAATTGAAAGGGTAACCATCCAGCAAAATTGACCTGCCCGGATGACCAGCCACTGGACAGGATAATCGTCATAAATAAATTTTTCGGTCCTGGTACGGCTTTGCTCCCGGTAATAAAGATCCCATTCCTGGAGCAGATGATAAAAAAGCCCCCACCAGAAAAAAACCACAAGACTCTGAACCCAGGAAAGGACCCAGTGGGAGGAAAGCAGTTCATAACCGGTCATGTCCAGTATGAGTGAAACACCGGAAATCAAAAGCATCACATATTTGGTGGTTAAAAGCCGGATCAGCTGATTTCTATCCTGATGATTCTCCCCCGGAGACTGAAGCGTATTAAAATTGACATTCCGCCAGGTTTTCAGGGCCCAGACAAACATGATCAATGTACCTGTCATACGCAGCAAAATCAGCAGAGCCGAGCTTGGCCCCAAAACGGTGTACAACATCCCATGGACAATAATAAAAACAGCAACAGCCCGGGTGAAACGGATCAGATGCCGGGTATTGGATTCCCCGCCCACGGCATCAATAAAAACCGTTTTCAAGGCGCGGCAGATCCACCTGCACGCAAGCAGAATCATTATCACCAGGGCGGCCTCCAGAAAAATTGTGGACACCAGAACCATTCCATCCAGACGGCTGTACAAAAAAATTGTCAACGCAGTCCCGGCCGGAATAATGGACATGGTCAGTAGATCTAAAGCCATCTGATGCCAGGCGCCTAACTTTTGCACAACAGGCAGATTCGTTAAGTCCGAAGCCGCTTTTCGAAGCCGCCTTAGGATGACGAACACAACAGTCAGGACAAAGAAAAATGATAACGCCAAAAGCTGTGCGTCCTGCCACAGTTTTTCAACGCCTGATATCCAGAACTGGGGATCAGAAACTATAAAGATATGTTCAATCAGGGTTCTGAACTCCTGCTGGAGAGAATTAAGGGCCCCAAACCGCGCTTCCTTATTTGTACGCTCAAACAACCTTTTTTCTTTTTTCTGCTCAATGATTTCTTCAAATTGTGCTTCCAGGGTTGTATACGTTTGTTTTATTTCAGCCAGTTTTTCCAGACGGCCCTTGTACATCTGATCCAGCCGGGACACCAACGCCTCTTTTTCCTTGAGCACTTTTGCCAGACGGGTTGCCGTCTTTTCAATGGCCCGGTTCTTGTCACCGGAAGATGTGTTTTCTTCAACTTTAGTAAATTGTGCCATTTGTTTGTCAACAAGCAGCTTCTGATTTTTCAGGTGTTCAAGTTCCTGTTTCAGGGCATCTTCTCCCGGAATCAGCCCCTGAACCATCTTCTGGGCGTCAACCATGGAGCTTTTCAGTTCAGCTTTGCTTTTCTGGAGCTGGGAAATATCAGCATCCTCGGACAGCAGTAAATTCCAGAAAGAGGACAACTGGACCCGGTAGCCGTTATATGCGGCTGCCAGATACACCTGGTTCTGCTCTTCGCTTGCCATACGGGTTTTATATTTTTCAAGGTCACTGAGCTCAGTATTCAAAGATTTTTCAAGGATAGCGCCCAGTTCATCAATCAGCTGGGATGTAGAGTTCTGCTCTGGTTCGGCAAAAGCAAAGGTAAATCCACTGAAAACAGTAACTCCGGCAAACAGGATCACAAAGAACCTGAAAATAAATTGAACGTGTAGTTTTTTCATATGAACAAAATTTTTTACTGCCATGACGTTTAGAACCACCCTTTCTTTTTAAAAAATACAACCATTGCACCGCCAATCATCGCCATGCATCCCAGTAAAACGAAATAGCCGCCCTGCCACTCAAGTTCAGGCATAAATTTAAAATTCATACCATAAACTCCGGCAAGAAAACTTAGGGGGATAAAAATAGTGGAAATAATTGTCAGGGTTGCCATGACCTCATTCATACGGTTGCCCTGGGATGACATATAAAAATCAAGCATGCTGGACAAAAGCTCTTGAAGAGACGTAACCGCATCCAGAATATGATTAACATGATCCAGAATATCCGTATAAAAACGGATAACGGCATCCGAAACAAACGGGGATTCGGATTTCATCAAACTGAGAATTGCCCCGCGCACCGGCCGAAGCTGCTTATTGAAAAATATCACCTCACGTTTCAGCCGATGTATCTGCTCAAGGTGACCGGAATTTAAATCTTCAAGCATGTCATGTTCAACAGCTTCCACGGCCGAAGCAATCTGCCCGATCACATCAAAAGAGTGATCAACGACAGCATCAATCAGGGCATACGCCAGGTAACCGGAACCTCCTGTACGTATATTTCCCCTTCCGGCATACAGTCTTTTTTCCACTGCTTTAAGGCAGGGGGACGGTTTGTCCTGGACAAAAATCACCAGGTTTTCCATGACGGCCATACTGACCTGGGTTTCTGATATCTCATGATTCTCGGGATCAAAGGCCAGTTGTCTCAGCGTGACATAATAATAGGTATCAAAATCTTCAAACTTGGGAGGATGTGCCGGGTCAACCATATCCTCCAGGGTCAGTGTATGGATATTAAACAACTCACCCATTCTTGAAAAAGCAAAATGATCATGTATGCCGGTCACCTGAATCCATGCGGTTTTATCTTTCTGAATCAAAGGCAGGGCGGCGTCAATGTCCGGGGGGTGGTATGTTTCGAGTGTATCTTTAGAATAGATTAAAACACAAATATCCGGCTCTGTGCCCACCGCGGTCTGTACATCAACCTGCAGGCCCGGCGAAGATCCGGCTTTTTTTCCTGACTTTCTAAAAAATCTGGGCATGGCAAACCTTCCGTTCAATTCATAACAGCAGAGATCAATTTAATACCACCTTATTATCATGACCATAAGATTACGGATAGTTATAATACTTTAAGACAGGGAAAACGACTTTTGTCAAGGAGTCCGGGAAAACCCAAATTCACCGCCTGTTTTTTACACACCCACCCAAGGGCAATTCGGGGAATTTTTCTCGGCGAGCCGTTAGGCTGTTTTCCTTTGAATTGAAACAATATTTGCGACTATATCAAAAAATTAAATCATATTTTACGTTTGACATCGTAAATTTCAAATGATATTTTACGATAATGAAACAAAAATCCCTGAAGAATCGACATATCCAAAACCGTTTACCTCCAGATTCTGAAAAACGAATCGTTATTCTTACCGGTGCGAGGCAAACGGGTAAAACAACCCTGGTAAAATCATTTTATCAAGATTTGAACTATTTAAATCTTGATGCTGTCGAATACAGAGATATCATCCACCAAACATCTACATTGGCCTGGCATCGCGTCATCGGACCTGCCGTCATTGATGAAGCCCAGAAAGAACCGTCTGTCTTCGAAAAAGTCAAATTTGCCTACGATGCCGGAGATGTCTCATTCTCTGTGCTAACCGGCTCGAGTCAGATATTGCTTTTAAAAAATATAAGGGAAACCTTAGCTGGAAGGGCTTTTTTATTTGAACTTTGGCCCTTGCTTCAATCTGAAATTCAATCCCACACAGATAACGGGAAAATGCGTGATCCATTGATCCGGGACATCATTGCTCAAACTGATCTTTCCAACGTGTTAACACAAACATCCCCTGTTTTGTTTGGGGAAATGGAAATTAATTGCATTGAAACGGAAGATTACCTATTGAAATGGGGCGGAATGCCGGCCCTGTTGCCCTTATCCCAGGAAGACCGGTGGACGTGGCTAAAAGATTATTGTTATTTATATCTTGAGCGGGATCTGGCAGATCTGGCAAAACTGGACGATTTAAGACCCTTTCGAAAATTCCAACAACTGGCCGCGTTGAGGTCCGGAAAACTGCTGAACTATTCCGAACTGGCCCGGGATACAGGTATCAGCGTTGACACCGCCAGACGGTATCTTGAATATTTAAAGCTTTCTTATCAGACCATTACATTGCAACCCTTTTATCGAAACCTTACCAGCAAAGTCATCAAGACACCCAAGCTGTACTGGCTGGATGTCGGCATTTTAAGACACCTGTCCGGATTCAAGGAAGGGATGACCGGAGAACTATACGAAACCATGGTTGTCGGTGAAATTTACAAATGGGTAAAAACAGCCCGGTCTGATGCTGAACTGACGTTCTACAGAACCCAGTCCGGCATGGAATTGGATCTGCTGCTGAAAACGGAATCCGGTTATGTCGGTATTGAAATAAAGTCCCGTAAAACCATTGTAAAAAAAGATTGGCGCATCATGACCAGAATCGCAACTGAGCTGAAAGAGGAATGGAAAGGCGGTCTAGTCGTCCACAGGGGAAATCGCATTATCGAGTTGGACCCCGACCTGAACATCTGGGCAATTCCTTCTAGAAGGTTGTTCCAATCCTGATGATTTTAAGAAACAGACCGCTCCGGCCCGGAAATACTGCCGGTACCGGGGGATGGATCGTTTATATCTGCAGAATCATGAAACTGATTCAAATCGGCATGCTGCTTCACCTGGCCGCCTGTCTCGGGGTTATGCTGTTCTACACCTTTTTCCCCCTGGCCATGGACGCATTTCATCAGAAAAACTGGTCTCACCTGGCCGGATACGGATGGCTGGCCGCCTATGGATTTATTCTCCCCTTTTTTGCAGAACTGGATGCGTTAAGCCGGTTTCAAAATTACAAACAGGCAAAAGACCTGTTTTATGAAAACGGGTTCAAACCCAGGATTGCAAACCTGTATGCCGGTTCACGCTGCCAGCGAGATGCCGCTGTTGTGGCGGCAAAGGACTTAGGGATCGGGCCTGAAATTATAGAACATTATCAAGCCCGGGGATTTAAATGGTACCATATTTTGCCCGGCACACTTTTTTCAAGGCCTGGAATACTTCTGACCCGTAATTATTGGCAAAGAACCCTTTTTGAAGCTCGCTACACATCAAGATATTTTTGCTTGTAATTCAAATAGGCTATCAAGTTCAGTAACGGCTTATTAATCTGCGTTGTATCGTCAGGCTCACGCAATTTGATAGATAATCGGACGATATTCCGGCGGCGGAATTGGCTTACCCTCAGTTCGTGCAGCCTCCAACCATAATTTCTTGGCTTTTTGGACCTCCCGCAATGCTTCGTCCGGAGTCTCGCCGAATGCGGAACATGCCTGAAGATCAGGAATATCGGCGATATATCCGCTATCATCTTCTGAGTAAAAAATGTTAATATGATAATCAGGCATTTTTTGGGCTTTGATATTCTTTTGTATCAAAAAGAAACTTGCATAATGCTTTTGCAGCATTTACAGCTAACCGGGCATGATGCTCAGATGGTTTGTATTTAATTACATGCGCATCACCCATTGAATTACGCAACGATGCTAACCCCGAAACAATACTTGTTAAACCTGATAATATTTGCCTTAAGTTATTAGCCAAACCCTCTTCTCCTGGACTTAATTTAAGGTGTTTTTGAACACGTTTGTAAAGTTTGGGTAAATCACCATCGTATTTTTGAGGCATTGAATCAAAATCTGCCTCAATTGAAGAAAGGACAGCCTCAATCAAAGACCTTGCATTTGTGATAGCACCATCATAATCATCATTTACCAGTTTGTTATTACATTTTTCTATTTGCTCATCGATAAAAATATGCGTTATTTCTTTCGATTCATTATATGGATGTTCAAGATTTATATCTGGTGCACTTAATTTTTTTAGTATCCATCTTCTACCATTTTGAACAACCACATGATTATCATATTCTAAAAATTGATTGACATGTTCTATCGCTTTTAAAACATCAAATTCAGTACCAAGGTAATGCCTTGGATCAACAGCACTTAAAACAACGTTTGACATTTGATACGTATCATTGAGTTCTCTTAGTTTGTCTTCAGCATATGCCCAACGAGAAGGGAATGACCTTCCATATTCTTCGACCTTCCATATAATCTTAGTATGTTCGTTTAATCCAAATTGGTTAAAAAAATTGAAAATTAAACATCCCCTGTCAAAAATTGCAACAGTCAATTTAATATCCTGAAATCTGTCATGACGGAACGGAAAAAAGGGCCTTGATCATCGTTTGGTCCAAACTGTAGGGGCGGATTCCATATCCGCCCCCGGACATGGCAGATATGGAATCTGCCCCTACAGCGACCGACGTTAGAACTAATCCCATTTTTGCGTTCCTAATTTTAGGCTGGAAGGCTGTCTGGTCAGTCGCCCCAGACCCTTCCCCAAAATCGTTCCCGAACGCCAAAACCGGCATTCAACGGGACTTAAGAGCGGTTTGCTTGCCTGTAAAATCTCTTGACCACTATGTTTTTATACGCATTTTCATCTAATTTTTATCGCGTTGTTTTCTTTTTAATATTCAAATAAAAATATTAACCATAAACCAAACGCAAAACATCGCATTTTTATCATGGTTAAAAACTTTAAATGAACGGAAACGAATAAAAAATGGATAACATTACCAAAAACATAAAAGCCGGTCTTGAAAACTCACAGACCTCCGGTTTTCAGGTCAGGAATATCCTCTTTGTTTCCGCTCCCTATCATTTGCCGGGACTGAAAGTGGATATCCACCCATCTCCTTGGGAGATCACCCACGCTGTTTCCATGAAAGAGGCTGCCGACCTGCTCCGCAAGACGGCTTTTGATCTCCTTTTCATTGAAATTGAGACCTTGGATGACAGAACAGGCATAACGGTACAGTATCTCAAGTCCCTTTGTCCCGGCCTCCGGGTAATCTTTCTGGTGCAGCCGGGCTGTTGCAAAGTCCAGCCACAGGTAGAAGATGCGGACCACATTTTTATTTGGTCCAGGACACCTGAAATTTTTCATGCCATGGTCCGCTTTATGGAAGACCGGCGCTGCCAGGACACTTCCCGCCGTGCAGTTCTCCTGGTGGAAGACAGTCGTGAATACGCCTCGTTTTTTCTTCCAGCAATATATAAAGGAATAGATGCCGCATTCCCCGGTGCCAAACTTGTCCTAGCCAGGTCCCATGAGGCTGCCATGGAGCGGTTCCGCGAATTGGGAAGCCGCCTTTACTGTGTTCTTTCCGATACCCGGCTCCCTTTTCAAGGAAAAGAGGCACCCGAGGCCGGCATTGACATTTTGTCAACCATTCACAGGGAAATGCCCGACCTTCCCATCATGCTCATGAGTGCGGAAAGTGCAAACAAAAAAATGGCCCAAGGCATCTCAGTCCCCTTTCTGGATAAAAATTGCAACCAGCTGGACCGGGACCTCCATGAGTTTTTCTGCAGCCTGACAGCAGACCACCCGGCTCAGGAGAAAAAAACCGACCCCAAAGACCAGTATCCTGTTCAAACAAGCCCTGCCGGGTTTACCAGAATCGGACGCGGGTCCATTGGGGGTAAAGCCAGGGGGCTGGCATTTTTAGCCCAGACTCTTGACCGCCGCCCCGACCTTGGAACGGCTTATCCGGAAATGGCCGTCAACATCCCTGAGGCCCTGGTCTTCTGCACAGACATTTTTGACGACTTTGTCCGTGACAACGGCCTGGCCAAATTAACCGGACGCCCCTTGGCGGAATTGGTTCAGGCGTTCATCGACGCGCCCCTGCCCCAGGAGGTTATCCGGCATTTAGAAACCTATCTGGCAGCGAACTGTGCCCCCTTGGTCGTGCGCTCCTCCAGCCTTCTGGAAGATGCCGTCAACCATCCCTGCGCCGGGTTGCACAAAACCTATATGATCCCCAACAACCATGCCGACTCTGACATCCGGTTATCTCACCTTGCCACCGCAGTCAAGCTGGTCTATGCCTCGGCATACTATAAAAAAGCTCAGGCCTTTGTGCGCAGTACAACAGCGCCCCCCTTCAGGGACAGCATGGCCGTTATGATCCAGAAAGTCGCCGGCAGCCAATACGGAGATTTTTTCTACCCAGCCATTTCGGGTACGGCCCATTCCCTGAATTTTTATCCTGCGGCCAATACTAAAGCCGATGAGGGTGTCCTGAACCTGGCACTGGGTTTAGGGCGCACCCTGGCCCAGGGGGAGCAGAGTCTCAGAATTTCCCCCAAACATCCCCAGGCCACGCCCCAATTTTGCGGAACCCGGGATTTTCTGGAAAAAACACAAAACAGCTTTTATGCACTTAGAATGAAAGGCTACCCGGAGACCCTGCGTTTCGGCATTTGTTCCAACCTGGAACGCCGGGACCTGGCCCAGGCTTTAGAAGAGGCCCCGGTCAAAGCCCTGACCTCAACCTATGTGCCTGTCGAAGATCGAATCCGGGATACCTGGTACTGCAAAGGCCCCAAAGTCCTCACCTTTGCCCAGGTTCTGAAATACGGAACACCACCCCTTACCGCCCAGGTAAACGATATCATGACGACGTTGGCTCATGAGGCCGGCGGTCCAATAGAATTGGAGTTTACCGCCGATCTCCCTGAAAAATCAGGCGAACCCTGGAAAATTTCCCTGCTCCAGGTCCGGCCCATGTTCAGTCCACGGGACACCAGCCTGATCACCAAAAAAGATCTTGACGAAGCCGTCTGCGTCTCCACCTCGGCCCTGGGGAACTGCACCTTAGACTGCATCCGGGATATCGTCTATGTCAACCCGGAGACTTTTGAGGGGGGCAAAACCTCGGATATGGCACAGCAGATCAGCCGTATCAATGCGGACCTGGCCAAAAACAACCGCCGGTTTTTGTTGGCCGGGCCGGGGCGATGGGGATCATCGGATCCCTGGCTGGGAATACCTGTGGACTGGCAGCAAATCTCCGGCGCCGGTGCCATCGTGGAAATCCGAGACGGTACCATCCATGCCGATGCCTCCAAAGGCTCCCATTTTTTTAACACTATCACGTCCCAGGGCGTTCCCTATATTACCGTGAATCCGGGGAATGCAGACCACATCGACCTGGAACACCTGGCCGGCTGCCGCACTGTCCGGGACGAGGGTTTCATCCGCCACATGCGCCTGAAACGCCCCCTGCTGATTAAAGTCGATGGAAAACATTCCCGCAGTGTCATCATCAACTCCGGAAAAACAGACAATCACATACATCATGAATGAGTTCACCGGCACCGATTATTTTTACTCGATGATCAAGTTTTTGTTAATTTGCCCAACTTCGGCGGTGGAAAAAATTTTTAATCCTCAAAATATATTGTATATTCCTCCGGTTAAAAATTTTTTCCGCCTTGAATTTGAACAAATTCCCTAAAAACTTAATGATCGAATTTTATGGACGCCGCCTAATATGTTGATCTCATGAACCCAATTTACAATACTCACAACCAGAAGAAAGGTAGACCATGTCAGAAGAACTGGATAAAATCATAGCCAAAGACCCCGATCAGAACGAATTTCACCAGGCCGTTAAGGAAGTGATCGAAACCGTAAAGCCCGTGCTGGACCGCAACATCGAATACCGCCAGGCCAAAATACTGGAACGTTTGGCCGAGCCTGAACGGACCATTATCTTCCGGGTGCCCTGGGTGGACGACTCCGGAACTGTTCAGGTTAACCGCGGTTTCCGCATCGAAATGAACTCGGCCATAGGTCCTTACAAAGGCGGACTGCGTTTCCACCCTTCGGTAAACCTGTCCATACTCAAGTTCCTGGCATTTGAGCAAGTCTTTAAAAACGCCCTGACCACCTTGCCCATAGGCGGCGGCAAAGGCGGCTCCGACTTTGACCCCAAAGGAAAATCCGACAATGAAGTCATGCGCTTCTGCCAGTCTTTCATGTCCGAACTTTACCGCCACATCGGCCCCAACACCGACGTACCCGCCGGGGACATCGGCGTAGGCGGCAGAGAAATCGGCTATCTTTTCGGACAGTACAAACGACTGACCAATCAATTCGTCCCGGTGCTCACGGGAAAGGGCCTGGACTGGGGCGGCAGCCTCATCCGCCCCGAAGCCACGGGCTACGGTTCGGTCTATTTTGCCGCTGAAATGCTGGCCACCCGCAATGGCAGTATGGAAGACAAAACCTGCCTGGTTTCCGGTTCCGGCAACGTAGCCCAGTACACCGTGGAAAAAATCCTGGATCTGGGGGGGAAGGTGGTCACCCTGTCGGACTCCGCCGGGTTCATCTACGACGCAACAGGCATTGACCGGGAAAAATTAGCCTGGATTATGGAATTGAAAAACATTAAGCGGGGCCGAATCAAGGAATATGCAGAAAAATACCCGGAGGCCGTATACACCGAAACAGATGCGACCCTGGATTACAATCCCTTATGGACCATTGAGGCCGACTGCGCATTCCCCTCTGCCACCCAGAACGAAATCAATGGCAAAGATGCAAGCAACCTCATTGAAAACGGCGTCTTTGTGGTATCCGAAGGGGCCAATATGCCTTCCACCCCGGACGCAGTCGACATTTTTGTGGATCATAAAATCCTCTACGCCCCGGGCAAAGCAGCCAATGCCGGCGGCGTAGCCGTATCCGGCCTGGAAATGTCCCAGAACGCCATGCACCTGAAGTGGAGCCGGGAAGAAGTAGACAAACGATTGCACGGCATTATGAAATCCATACATACATCCTGCGTGGACGCCTGTGCCGAATACGGCGAAAAAGGCAACTACGTGGCCGGGGCCAACATCGCCGGTTTTACCAAGGTGGTCAACGCCATGCTGGATCAGGGTCTTGTATAGCTCGTAAATTCCTGGTATATCCGATAAATATCGGAATCAGCCGCCCTGTCCGTATCCGGGCGGCTGGAAAACCTGGGGGGGAAAATGAGTCACACCGTGGAGCAACCAGACATCGATGCCCTGGTCCGCCGCAACCGGGAGCTGGAAAAATTGGAGCAGGACCACCGGCGCATGGAGCTGATCTTCAAGCAACAGGCCCACAAGCTCCAGGAACGTATGAAAGAAATTAACTGCCTGTACGGTATCTCCAAAATTATGGAACATGCCGGGCTCTCTCTGGAAGAAACGTTTCAGCAAGTGGTGAATCTCATTCCCCCCTCCTGGCAGTACCCGGAAATTACATGCGCCCAGCTCCTCATCAACGACCAGAGTTTCCGCACGGGAAATTACAAAAACACCTTCTGGAAACAGCAGGCGAAAATCATTGCCTATGGTGAGCCCATTGGTATCCTTACCGTCTGCTACCTCGAGAAACGGCCCGACATGGACGAGGGCCCCTTTCTGGCCGAAGAACGCTCGCTGATCAATGCGGTGGCCGAACTTCTCGGCCAGACCAGCACGCGGAAGCAGGCGGAAGCCGAACTGCGGGAATCACGGCGCAAGCTCAAGGAACAAAACCAGCAGCTCAAGGAAAAAAATATTGCACTGCGGGAAGTGATGGGCCAACTGCGAGACGAAAAAGTCGACCTGGAAAAGCGGGTTTTGACCAACGTGGAAAATTTGCTGTTGCCCCTGGTCAAAAAAATGGAAGAGCAGGGATCGGATCTGGACAAAGAATACCTGCAACTACTGGAAAAAAACATTGCACAGCTCACCTCTTCATTTGGTACAAAAATCTGTCGACTTCACCAGCGCCTCACCCCCAGGGAAAACGAAATCTGCAATATGATCCGCACCGGTTTAGGCTCCAAGGAAATCGGGAAAATACTCAACCTTTCCTACCGCAGTGTGGAAACCTATAGAAACCATATCCGCAAAAAATTGGGCATCACCAATAAAAAAATCAACCTGACATCCTACCTGTCCGGCCTGTAAGCCGCATTGAGGAACACCCATGTCCAACCTGTTGCCCGACATCAGCCATGCCCCCCATATCATTGATCGCGCCGACGCACTCAACCTCAACATCAGGATTCTCTACGAAGCGGTCATCGACCTTTCCGCCCAGGGCCTGATTACGGCCCATTGTATCAATCTGGCCGCAGGTATCCTGCTCAATGACCTGGGGCTTCCCAGCTATTTTTTTGAAAACATCACCAAAGATTCCCTCAAGCAGATCCTTTCTTCCATCACCTCCAGCATTGCCATCCAGGATGACCGGGTGGTTCTGGTGGGCCGGGTGGCCCACATCGACTTTGACCTGGGGCAAGGCAGTGAGGTCCAGCGGGTACGCATCGCCACCCGGGAAACCCGGGACGCCATGGAAAAATTTATGGAAACCATGATATCCGGCCACCGCAGGGAATATTACTACAGCCGGGAAAATGAATACTACACCTATATCTTCCGGCCGGAAACCGTAAACGATTTCACCAAACATGAATTCAAGGCGTCTCCGTTTCTTTTCAACCTTGCAGGCGATTATACCGCAACCCCCGAACCCACCCGCATGCGGTATGAAAAATTTCTAAGGGACTGCAAGGCATCGGTGACCCCCTTGGTGAAAGCCTTCAATCTGCCGGCCACCGCAGAAACCCGGATCATGTTCAACTCGAATTTTGCCACCCCCCAAATCCCCACCTTCCGGCAGTTGCTCAAGGACCACGGCTTCACCCTCATGCGGGCCTATTGGGAGCCCTATTGGGACGACACCGATGTGCCCACGTCCATTTGTTCCCTCTATATCCGGGGAGAAATTTCACGGACCCGGGAAACGGAACTAACCCGGGACATTCAGGATTTCCTGGCCTTTAACGTGGGCCCTGTCACGAACCTTTACGTAGAAAAAAAACTGACCTACCAGGAAATGCTTTTTACCGGTAATGCCATTGACTTTGCCCGGATATTCATCTTCTCCGAGAACAAGGCCCAAAGCGATTCTGCCATCATGTCCCGCCTGGATGACAGGGCTTGTGAAGAGGCCTTTGCCGACCGGATCCACAAGGCTGCCCGGGCCGCCTTTGACACCCGGACCATCGAAGCCGAGGTAACGGCCCGCCCCGGCCTGCTCAAAGCCTTATATGAATTATTCGCCCAACGCTTTGACCCGGCCCTGACCCCCCTTCAATCGGCGACGGACCAGACGGAACTACTTGAGACGTTCCACCGGATGTGCCGGACCCGTCTCACAGAACACCCCACGGCCCTGCAGATTTTCCGGTTCATGGTGAAACTTGTGACCAACTGCCAAAAAACCAATTTTTACACCCCGGGCAAACGGGCCTACAGCTTCCGTATGGATAGCGACATCCTGGACCCCCTGGTATACAACCGGCCGGTCTATGGGATTTTCTTTATTAACGGCCACTATGCCGCAGGCATCCACATGCGCTCCGCTGACATTGCCCGGGGCGGTCTGCGTCTGGTAACAAGCGGTCCGGCGTCCCACAAAAGGCAGATGGAAAATGCGGCCCTGCTCAGCTTTATCCTGGGCCCCCGGGACCGCCGGCTCAAGCATAAGGATATCTGTGAAGACGGCGCTGCAGGCGTAATCGTTCTCCACCCGGTCTACGGGGAATACCCTAAGGATGCTGTACTGGATTTCACCGAAGGCATCCTGGATCTCACGCTCCCCAATGAAAATGTAGTGGATTATTACGGCCAACCTGAAATACTCTTTTTCGAACCGGACCGGGGCACGGCAGGCCTTATGGATACTGTGGCCCTCAGAGCAAAGGAACGGGGCTATACACACTGGCGGACCATTGCCACGGAAAAAGGTTGCGGCATCCGCCACGATAATTTTGGTTATCTTAACAGCGGAAAATTGTTCAGTATTCTGCCGGCCGGGGACGGCCTAACCGATCTGCAAATTAACGGGAAATCCCAGCTGGCCACCCAGGATCTGGAAAAAATCAGGAAAGAAATCAGTGGAAAAATTAAAACCATGGGCATGACCACCACAGGTATGATGGCGGCCTTCCGCACCCTGATTAATCACGATAACGCCCGGGAAAAAGATCTGAATCTCATGGTCATCGGCGGACCTGGCGGCCGGCTGGGGGGCAATGAACTACTCTGCTACCAGGGCCGGATCTGCCTGGCCATAGACAACGAGGGCCTCCTCTTTGACCCGGCCGGCCTGGATCCAGGCGAATTGGAAAAACTAGCTTTAAGCGCCCGCTCCGGCATTGCCGCCGGCACCCTGGCCTTCCCGTCGGACATGCTGTCTCCCGGAGGATTCAAGGTGCCGGCCACAGCCGCGCGCACCTTCCTGCCCGATGGCACCGTGATCGAAAAAAGCGCCCTCTTCCACAGAGACTTCCTCTTTAACCCGGAAATGAGAGCGTACCTCCGCAGGGCCAACATCCGGGCCTGTCTGCCCTGCGGCGGATTCAAGGAAGGTGTCACCGATAGTACCATCACATCCTTTCTGGGAAATTTCAAGGAACTTGAATTCATTGTGGAAGGCGCCGGCCTTTTTTTCGACAACGACGCCCGTCGGCATATTGCCACAAACACCTGCATCCGCCATCTCAAGGAGACCACCGCCAACAAAGGCGGCGTATTCTCCTCGGTCATGGCCGAAGTCCTCCCGGGTTTCCTTCTTGGGGACCAATACGAGACCGCCTTACTTGAGGATTCCAAGGTGTGCGGTGACTTGGTCAGGGAAATCCTAAGCCTTGTCGAAACCCATGCAGCAGCGGAAACAAAGATATTAATCCACCGCTGTAAAGCAGATCCTCACATTCCACTCTTTGCCCAATCGGACAAGGCAGGAGAAGAGATCCTGACCCTTCAGGACATATTCCGAACCAGGCTCAACACCATATTAAAACAGAAAACCCTGGTCTGGAAAATCCTGACGGCTTATATCCCTAAAACCTTAGTCAAATTAATGGGCAAAAAACGAATCACAGAAATCCTAAATACCGACACCATGCAGGAATACCGGGACGCCATCATCACCAAAAGATTGGCGGTTACCGCCTTTTACCGATTCGGCCTGGAATGGGAAAATTTTATGGCAGCGCTGGAAAAAGACTTTACCGGCACAGTGGCCGAACTGGCTGCTCCCGCTATGGCCCCTCAACAGGAGGCATCGCTTTGAACGTCTGTGGCTGAAATATGTGACCGTTGGCGTAATGTCGACGTCGGCCTAAAAGACAAACAGATGGGCAATTTTAATTTGAGATTAATGGGTAGTTGGAATGCATTCAAATTTGGCTTATATCAGGAATTCACAATTTAGAGGATAAAATCAAAAGCGGCTGCAAGGAGATTACCATGCAACCGCTAAGAGCCTTTCATTGACTAATAATCGCAAATAGACTGGCCAACACTGGCCGGGACGCCTTCATAGGGGGTCCATTTGTTGACGTTGAAACTTGACGTATCCCTCATGTTTTTCAATACTTCAATGCTGGTTTTATACCCTTTGTACATCCGGCACATATCCATGGCCATACCACATATCAAGGCAACCGCCTGGATCACGGTAACATCTTCTTGTGAAAATTCCCATGGTTCGGCAGTGTAAACCCGTAATGCACCGATAATTTTATTATGGCTTATAATGGGCACACCCAGCAACGAGGAGATCCCTTCTTTTTTCGCCTCTTCAGGATACTCAATCCGGGGATCATCCATGACATCGTAAATCGCAATGGGAACCGCATCCTTAGCTTCATTGATTGCCTGTTTAAAATAAGTCGGCCCTTTTTCAAGATATTCCTGACTCAGACCGGAAGATCCTACCAAGCCAAGCTCTTTGGTCTCCCTATTGACCAAAAAAACACAGCAACCCTTGGCTTTGAACGCGCTTTTCACACTTTCGGCGGTAACCATGGCAACTTCCTCCGGATCTTTACTCTGGGAAATCGCAGTGGTCAAACGGGTAATGGTTTCGTAGTGAAGTTCGTGGGTCTCCATAGCTTTCTCCTTTTTCTTTTAAAATTAAAAGATGTTACGATAACAACCACGGGCTGATCTGGTATTGCACAAAGATTCAACCCACAACGAAAGTTGAAACATCTCTTGGGATTACAGAGCGTTTCATGTAACGCGATGATCAAGTTTTTGTTAATTTGCCCAACTTCGGCGTTGGAAAAAAATTTTAATCCTCAAAATATATTGTATATTCCTCCGGTTAAAAATTTTGTCCGTCTTGAATTTGAACAAATTCCTTAAAAAATTGACGATCGATATTCCTCCGGTTAAAAATTTTGTCCGTCTTGAATTTTTCAGAGAGTCTTAAGGCGGTTTCAGTGGCACCTGATGATCAGACAAATGCGATGCAAAAAACAAGAAGAAGAAAGTGACCAAAATCAGTCGTGATTTAACGTTCTATACTAAAGAGAGTGAAAATTAACCGTTTAATTTGATTTGGTTTTAATATATCTGATTAATCTAAGAAGGTCAAAGGGAATCATAGCTATTTGCTCACCTCGAACAACTGTACGTTCTTTTTACTTGATGATCGAATTTTAAAATATGCCGTTACCAAGGAATGAATAAACCATATAGCTTGCCTTCTTTTTTCCTTCATCCCTTACCCAGTCGTGGTACTGGACGAAGTGAGCACCGTGAACAAGTTGATCTTTGGTTTCCGTTTATCTTTTACTAGCTCAGATATTCCAACAATATAAAGGGCCTGGCCCTGGGTTCCTGTTTTATCCACCCGTCGGCCAAGCCCCTCTGCATCCCGTACTTCAATGTGAGTACCCGGTGCGACCAATATTTATTTTGCCGTCTTTATAAAAAGGTTAAGTCCGGCCGAGAAAAACCGCCTGATTCCAAACCCTGCGGGCTATGCGGATGGTGGCAAGGTCAACCATGCGGCCATCCACAGCCACGGCGCCCCGGGATTGATCATCTGACGCTTCCAGAATCTGCCTGGCCCGTTGAATCTCTTCCGTTGAAGGGGTAAACACCTGGTTAACCGTGTCGATCTGGTCGGGATGGATCACCCATTTGCCGTCACACCCGAGTGCCTTGGCCAGGCCTGCTGATTTTTTCAGGCCGGCGTCATCCTTAAAGTTTCCATAGGGGGCATCCAGGGCCACAAGTCCATTGGCCTTGGCAGCCATGACAATGCGACTGATCTGAAAATGCCACCGATGGCCGGGGTAAACCTGTTCCTCATTTTCTCCATGGCCGGACAAGGAGATCAGCGCTGCGCCAATACTGGCCTGATAATCGGCAATGCCAAAGGATATAGACGAGAGTCTGGAATCGGCCTGGGCAATTTCTTTAACCCGGGAAAGTCCTTGGGCGGTCTCGATACAGGCCTGGATATGAATCTTCCTTTTTTGCCCCGATGCCATTTCAACCCCGTCCAGCAACCGGCTCACAAAATGGATGTCCCCCTCATGGTTCACCTTGGGCACCACAATGGTATCGATATGATCGCAAGCCGCTTCTGTCACATGAATCAAATCTTTGTAGGCAAAGGGCGTGTCCAGGCTATTTATGCGAAGAGCTACGCGTTTTACGTTAAAATCCAAAGACAGAAGCGAATCAATAACCGTTTTACGGGCCGCCTCTTTTTGATCTGCCGGCACACTGTCTTCTAAGTCCAGCATGATAACGTCAACTTTGGAAGCCACTACCTTAGCATGCATTTTCCCTTTGTGTCCGGGTACGGAAATCAGACTCCGGAAGGGCTTATCTATTCTTGTTTTATCTTCCATGCCGGCAATTTAACAGGCGGCCAAAGGGTTTGTCAAATGCATAAAACCGTGGGATCAATAAAATAAAGGGGAACCCGTTAAGATCCCCCCTTATATGCCTATTCTACAACAATCACCCGGTAAAGCATTTAAGCTTTTCATCGTGCCGATCTAACCGTGTGCCGGCACACTATACCATTTCAGGTACATCCCAGTTGTCGATTTTCATTGTGCCGTTTTTAGCAAGATTCATCTGCATTTTAAAACATCTGTCAAAAAGCTGGGGCTCGTGACCGATACCTTTTGAAAGGGTCACCTTAGTAGAAATGTCGAGGTACTCCTGCATGATATCTTTATACTCAGGGTGCACACATTTGTCGATGATCGTCTGAGCTCTCTCTTTAGGCGCAAGCCCACGAAGGTCTGCAAGTCCCTGATCGGTGACGACAACGTCAAGGTCGTGCTCTGTGTGGTCAACGTGCGGGGCCTTCGGCACAACACAGGTGATACCTGTGGGATCTTTTTTTGTGGGACGGACGGACGGACAGTGCATGATTGTAAGGTAACCGTTTCTAAGGAAGTCACCTGAACCACCGATGCCGTTGATCATTCTTGTACCCCCTACAAGTGTTGAGTTTGCGTGGGCGTAAAGGTCGAACTCGATCGGTGTATTCATGGAGATACATCCGAGACGGCGGACCACCTCCGGCGAGTTGGAAACGGAAAGCGGACGAAGAACAATCTTGTCTGCGTATCGCTCCCGGTTTGCCAGGAAACGCGGGAAGCCCTCTTTTTCAGAAAGGGACAGTGAACATGAAGACGCGGCATCAAGTTTGCCGGCATCAAACAGATCAAGCATTGTATCCTGAAGAACTTCCGTGTAAACCGTCAGATGTTCGAAAGGACTTTTGGCAAGCCCGCCCACAACTGCATTGGCGATGGACCCGACACCGGACTGGAGCGGCAGCAGGTTTTCAGGAAGCCGGCCGGCTTTAACTTCAGCACTGAAAAAATCAATGATGTGGCCTGCGATGGCTTCCGATTTCTCATCAATTGCTGTAAAAGCGCGGCCCTTGTCGGGATATTTTGACTCTACAACAGCAATAACTTTTTCAGGGTCACATGCGATTGAGGTAGAACCGATGCGGCTGTCTGCTTTTGTAATATTGAAGACCTGTCTGTGAGGCGGTTTTTCCTGCGTAAAAAGGTCATGCATGCCTTCGAATGAAGGCTGACCTGTGTTAACCTCAAGGATAATCTTATCACAAACCATAAGGATGTCAGGGATTACACCACAAGAGGCGGTGGGAACAATGCTTCCGTCTTCCTTAACGGCGGAAACTTCAATGATAGCAAGGTCAAGCTTGCCTGACTGCGTATCTTTTGTATAGAAACCGTAGCCAAGATCCTGGCCGAACAGAGAAAGGTGTTTGTCACCCATTCTGATGCGGCCTTCGTTGATGCCTTTGGCGATGTTTTTACCTGTCTGGTACGGCCATCTTCTGTCGATCATATTGAGGCTGGCCCATCTGTCTTCTGTTTCCGCACCGACAGATGCCCCGATGAAAAGGTTGAACCGCAATTTGCCCTGAAGGCTGTTGGCTTCAACATAATCAGCCAGCGCTATGGGTACGGCTTTCGGGTAACCGGCAGGTGTAAAACCAGACCAGCCAAGGTTCATTCCGGGTTTAAAAAACTGGATTGTCTCTTCAGCCTTCATCACTTTTTTAAGAAGGCTCTTACATTCCACTCGAGTTTCAAGTTCAGACATATACTCCTCCGTTTCAGCTATTTCAGAAATCACTCGAACGGAGGGGTTTTTAGAACATAATTTATTTGATGTCAACGGGCTTAATCACATATTTTTCTTGACATAACCGGGTATTTTAAATTAGCTGTGGCTCATGAAAAAACCGTTACGGAACGTCTCCATGTCTTACCCCTTAAAAAGCACTTGGCTTATGGCTGTGTTTTTTGTGATACTTGCCCTGGATGCAGTTTCTTTGCATCTAAATTCTGCAAGGGCCGACACATCAAATATATACATTGTCTCGCCCCAGGGAAACGCCGTGGCAGGTCAACCCACCCGGTTCACCCTGTTTGTCCAAAATTCCGGTACCACGGACGTCATTTCAAAGGATTATGATTCCGTCATGGTGACGGTGGGCTTAAACGATCAGACGCGTGTAGTGAAGGCTATCTGTATGGAAACCGCCCCTGACGGCACGGTGACTGTTGCGGCCGGCGGATTCGCCAAACTGACCTATGAATTTGAACTGCCCCAAGACATGACCGGGACGGTCAGTCTGACCCTTGAAGATTTCAAATCCGGACCGGTGTTGTTTGCCGCGGGTCCACCGGTTGAGCCGCAGGACCTGGAAGAGGAACATGCAAACCAGGGCCAGTTGGTCATTGGAGAAAAGCAGAACGAATTCCAGCCTTTTTTAAAAAATCTGTCTGCCTACGAGCCGGTTTATTTCCTGTTCGGTGTGGATCCGGGACTGGAAAAAAGTAAATTTCAGGTCAGTTTTAAGTACAAGCTGTTCAATGGACCCTTCGACAGCCAGGGGTTGAATTCCCTGGTGGATGGGTTTCATCTGGCCTATACCCAGACCTCTTATTGGGATCTTAAGTCAAAGTCCAAGCCTTTTAACGATTCCAGTTATAAGCCGGAGTTGTTTTACCTGGTGCCCAAAATTGATTTAGAGCTGTCATGGATTAAAATTTTCGGTCTCCAGGGCGGGTTCCAGCATGAGTCCAACGGCAAGGGCGGGGATGATTCCAGGTCCACCAATTATATATACGTCAAGCCGATTATGGCGATCCCTCTTTTTGACGAGGCCTATCTGACCATTGCACCCAAACTGTGGGTGTACGTAATGAATGAGGATGATAATAACCCCGATCTGGCAGACTTTCGAGGATATTTTGATTTGCAGGTCCAGGCAGGCAAGCCCATGGGCTTGTGTCTGGATACCCACACAAGGTGGGCTGAAGCGGGCCCCAGCATTCAGGCGGACCTAAGCTATCCATTGACTTCGTTCTTCAATAACGGGCTTAATCTCTACCTGCATTTGCAGTATTTCAACGGATATGCGGAACGCCTGAAGGAATACAGCTTAAAAGAAGAGATCTTCCGGGTTGGGTTTTCCCTTAGCCGATAATGGAATTATCCACATATTTGAGTATAAAATATGAAATTGACAATACTAACCTATTCAAATATTCTAATAACTTATTTTGTGCTCCTTTTGAGTAGTATTTATGTAACATCTTTGGTACCCGGATTCGGGGCTCCTGGATATCATCCTAAATTTTACTGGGAGATAATTAATGCCGTTGTATGATTTTTTAACCGGTCCAGTGTTTTATACCTGGAGTTTTTTTATTGCGTTGGCAATATTCCTCATCGGAATCATTTACAGAATCATTGGATTTTTTCGGTTAAGCATCGGACCGGACCGAGCCGGATTTACCACGGCAGGCCGAATAAAAGCTTTTTTGCACGGTCTGTTCGGCATCCTGTTCTCACCTGTCCGGATGTTTAAACTTTTCAAAACGCTTATTCTGGATGTAGTGCTTCAAGTGCCGCTGGTGCGTCAGGACGTCCTCAAGTGGTTTATGCACATTTGTATTTACTGGGGATTTGCCTGGTTGTTTTTTTTCCATGCCCTTGAGGGCTATGTCAGCGAAGTGATTTTCTCAGATTACCTATCCACCCTGAACCCATTCATGGCCCTTCGAAATTTAGGCGGTGTAATGGTAATGGCGGGAGTGGGCATTGCCATATATCGCAGAAAAACCAATTTTAGATTGAAACAGATCAGCAAGCACCATGATTACCTGGCAATCATCCTGCTTGCACTCATCATGATATCCGGTTTTGGCTTGGAAGCCGCCAAGATCATCTCTTCCGGTGTGTTTTACGACATGGTGGATGAATATGGCGCCATGGATTATGATGAAGAGCTCCCGGCGCTCAAGGCCGTCTGGCAGGAAGACTTCAATGTCCAGTTCCCCGGGGAGACCATCACGGTCACCCCGGAACTTATTGAAGAAGGATGGATCATCAATGAAGACAATTGTGCAGCCTGCCATTCCAACCCAAGGTGGGCCTTTGTATCCTATCCGGTCTCCATTGCCATGAAACCGGTTGCCGGTTTTTTCAACAGGAACCGCCTGGATTTACTGATATTGAACATCCACTTTTTAAGCTGTTTTCTTGCCTTGGCTTACCTGCCTTTCAGCAAGTTCCTGCACATCCTGACAACCCCGGTAAGCCTTATGATTTCAGGACTTGCAGGGCAACAAATAAAACGCGATGAGAACAGGGCCACCCGTCGGGTCTTTGATCTTTCCGCCTGCACCCAGTGCGGCACCTGCACCAGCCATTGTGCCGTGGGAGCTTTATTTGAAATCTTTGACAATCAATGGGTGTTTCCCTCTGAACGTGTAACCCGTGTTCGGGAATCAGCATGGGGCCGGCCAATGGATCCGGAATTAAGGGATGCCTTTTCCCAAGGCACTTTTGCCTGCACCATGTGTAACAAATGCTCCCAGCTTTGCCCTGCCGGACTGGACCTGCAGGATATCTGGAAGGCTAGCAGAGAAAGACTGGAGGAGCAATCACTTCCGGACCTCGTTATCCGGTTAAGGGAACTTCGCAAAAAACATAAACCGGAAAAAGCCGGGCTTAAAGCCCCTGTGCAAATCAAACCCGGGAAAAACCCGGTAGTTGCATCATTGAAGAAATCCCTCCAGGGGGCTACGTTTTCCCAATGTTATACCTGTCTGACTTGTACCAGTACATGCCCGGTAGTAGGTGTCACAGGCGAAACCCAGGAGTTCGGATCAGCACCCCACCAGGTCATCCATGCCCTTATTCTGGGACAAACCGACCTGGCAAAGGATGCCTCCATTGTCTGGGATTGTCTGACTTGTTATAAATGCCAGGAAAATTGTCCCCAGGGAGTCAAGATTACGGATATTTTTTATCAACTTAGGAACACGGTATACCACCAGGAATTTGGAATATGAAATACGCGCTATTCTCAGGGTGCAGAACCGGATTTGACATTCCCCAGCACCCAAAATCGGCCAAAGCCGTTTTATCCAGGCTCAATGTTAAGGTGGAAGAACTTGACTTTGGCTGTTGCGGATACCCTATTAAGGAAAAAAACCTGGATGCCTTCCTTTTACTGGCCATACGGAACCTGGCCATCGCCCAGGCCCATAACCTGCCTGTACTGACCCTGTGCAAGTGCTGTTTCGGCTCCCTTAAACAGGCAGAATATTATTTTCAAAATAATTCCGAAAAACGAGTCATGATCAACCGGATACTGGAAAAGGAAGGGCTTCGCTATGGCGGAGGCGTCAAAATCCATCACATGCTGACCCTCCTGGACCGGGAAGTGGATACAGGCATCATCCGGCGAAGCATCACCCATCCCCTTGACGGGATAAAAGTAGCCCCAAGCTACGGCTGTCATGCGCTGCGCCCCTCAACCATCACCGGATTCGATGACCACCCCAATGCGCCGACGATATTTGAACGAATTATCACACTGACCGGGGCAGAACCCGTAAACTGGTCCAAACGCCTGGAATGCTGCGGCAATCCCCTGTTGGAAAAAAACAGCGCCCTGGCCCGGGACTTTATTCTGGAAAAATATAAAACGGCGGAACAGGAGGGGGCGGATATAATCTGCACGGCATGCAATTATTGCCACATGCAATATGAATACGGCCGGGACCTTATCTTGAAATCGGGATCAACAGACCCCATGCCCGCCATACTCCTTACCCAATTGCTGGGTCGGGCCATGGGGCTTGAAAAAGATTGGGCAGGAAAAAAATAACATCCTTAAACTTGATGATCGAGTGAACCGGTAATCCCCTGCCTTTCAGAGACAGGGGATTACCGTTCTATTTTTTAATCTCATAAAACAGATCGTTAGAACCAAATTCCCTTGCGTGTCCCACATAGTTATCAGAGGCTTTTTTCAGCATCTGATCAATCTCTTCCCGGTTCTCGTAAACTTTTTTTACCTTACCCGGCGACCCTGTAACAAGTGAATATGGCTCAATTATTGTGTTTTCCAGGACAAGGGCACCGGCCGCAATAACGCAGCCTTCCCCGATTACGCTTTTGTTCAAGAGAACAGCGCCCATGCCGATCAAACAGCCATCCCCAATGGTGCATCCGTGGACACAACAGCTATGGCCGATGGTGACGCCGTTACCGATTATCAAAGGGGTCTCCCGGGCCACATGCCCCATGCAAAGATCCTGAATATTTGTGCGCTCACCAATGCGGATTTCAGCGACATCTCCCCTGAGAACCGTTTGAAACCAGACCGACGAATCCCGGCCGATCTGCACATCTCCTATAATCTTCGCACCAGGTGCTATAAAAACAGAGTCGTGGATATCCGGTACAATGTCTTTGTATGAATACAATGTCATAAAAGTTCTCGCTAATAGATAAATTTTTCCCGGAAAAAGGGGACTAGTTCATCTATCTTTATACGCTGCTGATCCATGGAATCCCGCTCCCGGACAGTGACGGCATTATCGTCAAGGGAGTCATAATCAAAGGTGACACAATAGGGTGTGCCGGCCTCATCCTGACGGCGGTAGCGCTTGCCGATACTGCCCTGGACGTCAAAATCCATGTTCAACCCCAATTGCTGTACCAGGGTATCAAAGACAGGCTTTGCATTGTCGGCAATTTTTTTGGCCAGGGGCATCACTGCAATTTTCACAGGAGCCAACTGATTGTGAAGATGCAGCACCACCCGGGTATCTCCTTCTTTAATCTCTTCTTCTTCGTAGGCGTCGCACAAAAAGACCAGAGCGGAGCGCTGGACTCCGAGGGAAGGTTCAATAACAAAGGGGATATACTTTTCCTTGGCAGCCTCGTCAAAATACTTCAGATCCTTGGAGGAGTACTCCATGTGCTGGCTTAGGTCATAGTTGGTCCGGGAAGCGATGCCGCACAATTCACCCCAACCAAATGGATATTGGTATTCAATATCGGACGTGGCATTGGAGTAATGGGACAATTCTGCATCGTCATGGTCACGCATTCTAAGATTGTCCGGGGTAACGCCCAGCCCTAAGTACCAGTCCATGCAGAATTTTTTCCAAAAGTCATGGTACTCAAGATCGGTACCGGGTTTACAGAAATATTCAATTTCCATCTGCTCAAACTCACGGGTCCTGAATACAAAGTTGCCCGGGGTAATTTCGTTCCTGAATGCCTTGCCGATCTGGGCAATACCAAAGGGGATTTTTTTACGTGAGGTGGTCTGGACATTTTTAAAATTGACAAAGATACCCTGGGCGGTTTCAGGGCGCAGATAGATGTCCTTCCCTTCGCCTTCAACCACACCCTGTTGGGTTTTAAACATCAAATTAAAAGCCTTGGGCAAGGTCCAGTCAAGGCTGCCGCAATGGGGACAGGTGATTTTTTTGGCATTAATAAAATCCAGCATATCCTGGGGCGGGGTTTTTTCCCCTGCCCAGTTGGCGGGCTGTTCATCGGATTCATTGGCCTGCTGCCAGTTTTCCACAAGTTTATCAGCCCGCTCCCGGGATTTACATTTTTTGCAGTCCATCAGCGGATCAGAAAAACTGCCCACATGACCGGAGGCCTCCCAGGTGGTCGGGTTCATGAGGATGGCAGCATCCAGGCCCACCATATCAATACGCTCGGTGACAAATTTTTTCCACCAGGCGTCTTTCAAATTTTTAAGCAGCTCCACCCCTAACGGACCGAAATCCCAGGAATTGGCAAGCCCGCCGTAAATTTCAGATCCCGGATATACAAACCCCCTGCGTTTGCAAAGTCCGACCACTTTGTCCATCAATGTTAATTCTTTTTTTGGTTTAGCCATTTTTTTTACTCCATGTTCCCAAACCGCCCGGATGGTATCCTGGGTCAGCCCGTTATAATTTAATAATATTTCACTGGAATTTCTTACGTTTAAAAAAAGATTGAATATACATGATTTTTATATTTTGCTGAACTGTTTTTTAAAATTTTATGCCTCTCCGGAGGGAAATGTTATAAACCTAAACTCCGAAGGCATTGAAAAAATATTTGGGCTTGATTCTATTGTCGGCCATTTTTTGTAGGGGCAATCCCCTGTGGTTGCCCTCGTTAGGGCAGGCACGGGGGGGCCTGCCCTTACAGCGGCCGACGTTAGAACCCATCCCTAATATTTTTCCACGAAACATTTATTTCTTCTCAATTAAAAAGTTCTATGATAATAATCGAAAATTAACATAATAAGGAAAAACGTATTCATGAATGAAAAAAAATCGGAGAAAAAGCATCCTCCCCCCCCGCCTAAAATGAGCCCTTATGTATTTACGCTCCTGCTGCTCGGCTTCGGGTTGTGGTGCTTTTGGGACGGATGGCTGACAACAGATCCTGAAATGGCCGAGCATGCGCTTTTCAACCAGATACTGAGTGCTGTATTGATTCCCTGGGCCATATGGGATTTTTTCAAAGTCAAAAAAAAATATAAAAAAGAATAACGTCTGCGCCGTGCTCAACTTTTAAACCGGCGTTAAGGGCTCGTAATCAAAATAGAACCATCTATTATGACTTGCCTTTTAAGCTGTCCTTTCGCATTGCGTCACTGGGCACATATTTCGAATATGCCCCAGTAACGTGTCTTGAATACAACTAAAAATTCAGCGCAAAATTCTGTAGCGTCTATTTCCCAAGTCCCTGAAACTTGATCATCGAGTGAAAGGTTACTTTCGACCCAAAATCATGCTTTCGGGCTTGACCCATTCATCAAATTGCCCGGGCTGAACCAAATCCAGTTCTACGGCGGCCTCCTTTAACGTCATGCCGTCCTGAAGTGCTTTTTTGGCGATGCGGGCGGCATTGTCATATCCGATGTGCGGCGCCAGGGCTGTGACCAGCATCAGGGAATCTTTCAGGTGGCGCTCAATCACCGGGATGTTCGGAACAACACCGGCCAGGCAATGGGCTGTAAAAGAGGAGATGGTGTCGGCCAAAAGCCTGACAGACTGGAGCAGGTTATGGATGATAACCGGTTTAAATACATTAAGTTCAAAGTTCCCTTGGCTGGCGGCAAAACCAATGGTTGCATCATTGCCCATGACCTGGCAGGCAACCATGGTGGCCGCTTCGGCCTGGGTGGGGTTTATTTTTCCGGGCATGATGGAGCTGCCCGGCTCATTGGCTGGGATATTAAGTTCTCCGATGCCGCATCTGGGACCGCTGGCAAGCCACCGGACGTCATTGGCGATTTTCATCAAATTGGCAGCCAGCCCTTTGATTGCACCACTGGTAAAGACGATCTGGTCATGTCCGGTGAGACCATGGAAGGTATTTTTCATCTGTGTAAACGGATGGCCGGTTGCCCTGGCAAGTTCTTCTGCCACGGCTTTTCCAAAACCTTGGGGCGCATTTAACCCTGTCCCCACCGCTGTGCCGCCAATGGCCAAGGGATAGAGTGTTTCCAGGGATTGCAAAATCTGCTCCCGGCTGCTTTGGATCATGGCTTCCCAGCCGCTGATTTCCTGGCCAAGTGTCAGCGGGGTAGCATCCTGGAGATGGGTGCGTCCGATTTTTATGATCTGTGAAAATTCACGGGATTTTTCTTCAAGGGTCAAACGCATGCGGTCAACGGCGGGAAGCAGGGTGTCATGGATCTCAAATACCGCCGCAATATGCATGGCAGCCGGGAATGTATCATTGGAACTTTGGGATTTGTTCACATGGTCATTGGGGTGGATGGGTCTGGTATCATCGAGTTTTCCACCATCAAGAAGGACGGCCCGGTTGGCAATAACTTCATTTAAATTCATATTGGTCTGAGTGCCGCTTCCGGTTTGCCAGACGTGAAGGGGAAACTGGCTGTCGTGATCCCCGTCCAAAATTTCATCGCAGACCCGGATAATAAGATCTGCCCGATGATCATCCAACAGCGTCATCTGCCTGTTGACGGCGGCACAGGCTTTTTTGAGTCGTGCATAGGCATGGATCAGGGCTTGCGGCATCAACTCCCGGCCAATGGTGAAATTCTGCCGGCTACGTTCGGTCTGGGCACCCCACAATGCGTCTGCGGGCACCTGGATTGCGCCCATCGTATCATGTTCGGTTCGATTCGCCATCTCTTAATTCCTCCTTTTGGCCCTTACTTAGAAAGGGCTGGTCTGTTGTGTCGGCTCCGGGAATAATGAGCTCCCTTACACTCGATGATCGAGTTACAAGTTGTCCGCCGGGAACTGTGAATATAACAGCTTCCCGAAACAAGATCAAATCCCTGGGGCCACTGCGAGCCCTGACAAGTCTACTATTATCCCTTGATCAAATCTGTATTATAAATTAACATGTTAGGGTCTCGGAAGAAAATAATGCTACAAATTTTGCGCCGACTTTTTATCCGTATTCAAGGCGCGGTTTAGGGAGCATATTGAGATATGTGCCCTAAGTCGCAACGAAGAATACGGATAAAAAGGCAAGCAAAATGTAGAATTTATTTTTTCCGGGTCCCTTAATCCACTCAGAGAAGAAAAGAAACTTCAATCAAAATTAATCGAAAGGGTATTTTATATAATGAAAGATAAACAACAGCCCCAAGGAGACCTGCTTCTTCGAACCCAGACAATGCCGGCAGATACAAACCCCAACGGCGACATTTTTGGGGGATGGGTCCTGTCCCAGATGGATATTGCAGGAAGTATCCTGGCCAAAGAGTTTACGTGTGGACGTGTTGTAACCATTGCCGTGGAAGGTATGAAATTTATCGAGCCCATTCAGGTGGGAGATATCTTTTGTTGCTATGGTTACGTGGAAAAAATAGGAAACACCTCAATTACAGTGAAGCTCGAAGTGTGGGTCAAACCTATACTGACGGAGGCCTGCGGTGTGGAGCGTTTTAAAGTTACTGAAGCCAGATTCGTGTATGTTGCTATTGATGATAACCACAAAAAAAGGCAAATTCCCAAAAAATAAAACTTGATGATCGAGTAAAACAGGAGGTAAGAAGATATTATGAACTTTGATCAAATTACTAAAACCAGACGGTCCATCAACTTTTTTGACCCTGAAAAAAAAGTCCCCCAAGACCTGATTAAAAAAATGGTGGAACTGGCCGGAAATACTCCGTCCAGCTTTAATCTCCAGCCCTGGAACCTGATTATTCTTCAAGACAGAGAGCAGAAAGAAAAGCTCAAAGCCCTGGCCTGGGACCAGCCGAAAGTCGTTGAAGCCCCGGTAACCATGATTGTGCTGGCAGATAAGGAGGGATGGAAACAGGGCCATCCCGGATTTGAACGAACCTGGCAGGAGATGGTTAAAACCGGCATGCCCGAGACGCAACGGGATTGGTTCCTAAACGCCACAAGCAGCTTATATAATTGGAGCCCGGATGCCAACCTGGCTTTTGCTGCCAAAAACGCGGGATTCTTTGGCATGAGCCTGATGTATGCCGCCGTAAGTTTGGGGCTTGATTCCCATCCCATGGACGGATTTGACCATGAGGGCGTAAAAGAAGCATTTAACATCCCTGGCAGATACTGGATTCCATTGCTGCTTGCCGTGGGATACAAAAAGCCCGGGCTTGTACTTGATCCGCCTAAATGGCGCAAGGCCTATGAAGATATCGTTGTTGAATTTTAAAATATCATATCTGCTATAGATGACGTTGCTGTACCATAAAAAAACCACCCGGAAAGGGAAAATTTTGTCCCCGAGCCGGGCCTCCATGCTCAGTTATGCCCTGTTGATACTGCTTGGCGCGATTTTACTTCTTTTGCCCGCATCCACTGAAAAAGGACATTTGGGCTTTATTGATGCACTTTTCACATCAGCTTCCGCCGTGTGCGTCACAGGGCTGATCGTGGTGGACACCGCGTCAACATTTACCTTTTTCGGAAAAGTAGTCATTATATCGCTGATCCAGGCCGGCGGCATCGGCATCATGGTGTTGTCAACCATGTTCCTGCTCACCCTTGGCAAACGGGTGAGCATGACCGGCCGGCAGATGCTCTCGGAGACCTACAGTTACGGCCAGGGAAAAAATGTATATTCACTGATTAAAGAGATAGTGATCTTTACATTTATCATTGAGCTGATTGGAGCGGCATTGATGCTGCCGGATTTTCTTTACAGGTTCCCTGTGGGCAAAGCCCTCTGCTATGCGGCGTTCCATTCGGTCAGTGCGTTCTGCAACGCAGGATTTTCCCTGTTTCCGGACAGTTTCACCCAATATGACGGCAGCTGGCTGATCAACCTTGATATCTGCTTTCTTATTATCACCGGCGGGATCGGGTTTATTGTCATGGCGGAAATCCGGCAAAAATGTTCATTTTCAAAAGGCTGGCGGTCAAAACTCAGCCTGCATACACGGCTTACGCTGACTGCGACATTGATACTGCTGACCGGCAGCACGCTGCTCTTTTTTGTCCTGGAATGGTCCAACACACTTAAGGATATGCCCCTGCACACCAAATTTCTGACCTCTTTTTTCCAAGCCGTGAATACCCGTACGGCCGGATTCAATACCCTTGATATTGGCAGCCTGGCTAATGAAACGCTTTTTATCAGCATTCTTCTGATGTTTGTGGGCACAGCCCCCGGCTCCTGCGGCGGCGGGGTCAAGGTAACGACAATATCCGCCATCGCCATCCTGGGATATTCCAGATTCCGGGGACAGGAACATCCCCATATTTTTTACCGCAGGATATCTGATGCAAGTATATCAAAGGCGGTGAGCCTTATTCTTATCAGTATGCTGGTGATTGTCATCAGCGTGGTGCTGCTCCAGCAGACGGAAATCGGCGGTATCTCCCATAATCTGACCCGGGGCTCCTTTCTTGAAATTTTTTATGAAGTGGTCAGTGCCTTTGGCACCGTGGGACTGTCCACCGGTATTACATCCGGATTTTCAGGACTTGGCAAACTGATTATTATATGTATCATGTTCATCGGACGCTTAGGCCCCATGGGCATTGCCATTGCAGTAAGCAAAAAAGGCAAACCAAGTAAATTTTCCTATGCCCAGGAAAATATAATGATCGGTTAAAGGACGACTTTTTATATGAAACAGTTTCTGATTATCGGCCTGGGAAATTTCGGATTTTACCTGGCCACACATTTATACCGCAAGGGCCATGATGTCATGGCCATAGATAAAAATCCTGTTCTTGTACAATCCATTAAAGACGATGTCACCCAGGCGGTGGTTGCGGATGCTACGGATGCCGGCACCCTTAAAGAGCTCGGCGTCAAAAATGTGGACACGGCCGTGGTAGGCATTGGCTCAGTGCTCGGAGATTCCATCCTTGCGGTGCTCAACCTTCAGGAACTTGGTGTCGCGCATATTGTGGCCAAAGCCATAAGTGATCCCCACAAAAAAGTTTTGGAAAAGCTGGGCGTTGAAGACATCATCTTCCCGGAAAAAGACACGGCCCTGTCCATGGCAAGACAACTGGACAACCCCAACCTTATAGATTATCTGCCGTTTATGGAAGGGTATGGCATAATTGAGCTTCCCGTGCCTGGAAAATTTGTGGGCAAAACGCTTAAACAAATTAACCTGACCAATAGATACGGTGTTCAGATCGTCGCCATAAAAGGCCTGGACGCCGAACATACACGGTTCTCCCCCCATGCCGATCACATTCTGAACCAAGGCGAAATCCTGATTCTGCTCGGACCGGAGAAAGGTCTTGATACCCTGAAAACCGCCACCAAAAAATAATAGACTTGTACTTTTCACCGTCCATCAGGGGACAGTGATCCAAAGCTATTCAAAAACTAACTATATTAACTGTTCAATAGAATATTTAAAATATTAAATATATTGACCATTATCCTTTAGTTTTTTAATATAAAAGTCGTGCATCTTAATTAATCATTTTTAATTAGCTCTAAAGCGGTCCCATGGAATCAGTCAGGCATTTTTTAATGATAGGCCCGTTTTCGTCCAAAGGGATACAATCCACCAGATGGAAGATGCCGTAATTTCAGTCCAAAAGGGCCGCACAATTAAATACGCGGCCTCTTTCAATGCATTTGGCGTTAATGACAACGTATTTACACCTCTTAGTAAAAGGAGATGTTATGGATCAAGACAAATTTGGCAGTAAAGATCACCTCAAGCTATCTAATGGGTCTGCGCAGTTCTATAAACTTGAAAATTTGGAAAAGCAAGGCATAGGACATGTTTCTCGCCTGCCTTTTTCAATTAAGATATTATTGGAGCAGACCCTGCGCAACTTGGACCACTTCCAAGTGAATGAGGATGATATCGTCGCGTTGGCAAATTGGCAACCTAAACAAAAATCCGAAAAAGAGATCCCTTTTAAGCCGGCCCGGGTTGTTCTGCAAGACTTAACAGGCGTTCCCGCTCTGGTTGATTTAGCCGCCTTACGAACATCCATGAGCCAATTAGGAGGGAATCCTGCTGTTATTAACCCCAAAATACCAGTGGATCTAATTATTGATCACTCCATTCAAGTGGACTCGTTTGGCATGCCAAACTCCCTGCAGATCAATATGGAAAAGGAATTTGAACGTAACCGGGAAAGATATGAATTCCTGAAATGGGGACAAAAAAACTTTAAAAATATGAGGATATTCCCTCCCGGCGTGGGCATTGTACATCAGGCGAACCTGGAGTTTTTGGCCAATGTCGTGCAAATGAAAGATAACATCTGTTTTTCGGATACACTGGTTGGAACCGATTCCCACACGCCAATGGTGAACAGTTTAGGCGTGTTAGGCTGGGGCGTGGGTGGCATTGAAGCTGAATCCGTCATGCTGGGACAACCCATTTATATGCAGATCCCTGAAGTTGTAGGATTCAAATTAACCGGAAAAATGAACCCCGGAACCACAGCCACGGATTTGGTTTTTAGAGTTGTTCAAATCTTAAGAGATGTGGGTGTGGTGGAAAAATTTGTTGAATTTTATGGTGACGGCCTGTCAGGTCTTAGTCTTCCTGATAGAGCCACAATATCCAACATGGCGCCCGAATATGGTGCGACCATCGGGTTCTTCCCCACAGACGCTGAAACGTTGCACTATTTAAAAGGCACCGGCAGAAGCCCTGAAGTCATTGAAAGAGTGGAGCATTACTGCAAAGCCCAAGGTCTATTCAGAACCGACGGAATGTCCCCTCCTGAGTTTTCAGATGAAATTGAGCTGGATCTTTCCACCATCGAGCCGTCGTTGGCAGGCCCCAAACGTCCCCAGGATCGCATCGGATTGTCGGATATGAAGCATGCCTGGGCAAAAAGCTTAACAGCATCCGTTAGCCAACAAGGATATGAGTTAAAAGAGAGCGAGCTGTCTTCCCAAGCAGAGATAAGCCTTCCCAAATCAGAAAAGCCTTTTACCCTGGCACACGGATCGGTTGTACTTGCCGCCATCACCTCCTGTACGAATACCAGCAATCCATTTGTCATGATTGCTGCCGGATTACTCGCCAAAAAAGCGGTTGAAAAGGGGCTAACAACAAAACCATGGGTCAAAACATCACTGGCACCTGGATCAAGGATTGTCACCGATTACCTGCAGCAATCAAAACTTGACGGCTTTTTAGAACAACTTGGCTTTTTTACGGTGGGATATGGCTGTACAAGCTGTATTGGAAATTCCGGCCCCTTCCCGGAACCCATTAGCAACGCGATAATAGACAAAGACCTGGTCGTTGCCTCTGTCCTTTCCGGAAACCGTAATTTTGAAGGCAGGGTCCACGCGCTCACAAAAGCCAATTATCTGGCAAGCCCTCCCCTTGTTGTTGCTTATGCAATCGCAGGAACCATTAATATCAATCTCTCGGAAGATCCCTTGGGGATGGACCGGAATGGGCACCCGGTCTACCTGAAAGATATTTGGCCGAACTCAAACGAAATCGCAGAGCTTACCTCACTGATCACGCCTGACATGTATATACAACGGTATAGCAATTTTGAAACACTATCTCCGCTTTGGAACGAAATTCCAACCAAGGGAGATGAAGTTTATGCATGGGATGAATCTTCAACCTATATCAGAAATCCTCCTTTTTTCTTGAATATGAGTAAAGAGATAGAACCTATCCGTGATATCGTTGACGCCAAGGTGCTGGTTAAGGTTGGGGACTCGGTCACCACCGACCATATTTCACCTGCCGGAGCCATCGCGCACAACAGCCCTGCCGCGGCGTATCTGCTTGAGCATGAAATCCAACAGGCGGATTTCAATTCATATGGTTCCAGAAGAGGAAATGACCAGGTGATGGTCAGGGGCACCTTTGCCAACATCAGATTAAGGAACCAGCTTGCTCCGGGGACAGAAGGCGGCATCACCACCTATCTTCCTACCGGGGAACAGATGTCAATATTTGACGCATCCCGGAAATACAAAGCGTCCGGAACACCGTTGATTGTTTTAGCCGGCAAGGAATATGGAACGGGATCTTCACGGGACTGGGCCGCCAAGGGGACTTATCTTTTAGGCGTCAAAGCGGTTATTGCCACCAGCTACGAAAGAATTCACAGATCCAATCTACTGGGAATGGGCGTCTTGCCCTTGCAGTTTAAAGATGGGAACTCCCCGGACGCCCTGGGGCTGACCGGAAAAGAATCCTATTCCATTTTGGGACTAAGTGATGGGATTAAACCCGGCCAGGAATTAACGCTAAAAGTGGATGACCAGGAAATTCCGGTTGTGCTTAGATTGGATACGCCTGTGGAAATTGAGTACTATCAGAACGGGGGGATTCTGCATACAGTATTAAGAAACTTTATTAGGGACGTCGGTTAATTTATTACTTTATAAGGAGAAAAAAAATGGATTTATCCACGACTTATTTAGGTTTACCTTTAAAAAATCCCGTAATCGTCGGCAGTTCAGGACTGACGGATAGCCCTGAAAAAATAAAGGAATGGGAAAAAAACGGTGCCGCGGCAGTGGTTCTCAAGTCCCTGTTTGAGGAAGAGATTATCTTTGAATACGAGGAAGTATTAAAGGAAGTAAAGAATACCGGGTACAACATGGAGCAGTTTGATTACTATGATTTTGTACTCAAAAAAAAGAAGCTGGATGCCTACCTCGCACTGATTGAAGACGCGAAAAAGGCTGTATCCATCCCTGTCATTGCCAGCGTAAATTGTGTATATTCCCATGAATGGACGGCCTTTGCCGATAAAATCCAGGATGCCGGGGCAGATGCCATCGAGCTTAACATGTTTTTCCTACCGTCGGATATGAACCGGACAAGCCAGGAAATGGAGGAACGGTATCTTAAGGTCATCAATGCCCTGACTGCCAGGGTCAGCATTCCGGTATCCGTAAAAATCAGCTATCATTTCTCCAGCCTGGGGCAGATGATCAAAGCAATATCGGATACAGGGGTATCAGGCATGGTCCTGTTTAACCGGTTCTTCAACCCGGATATTGATATTGAAAGGTTGGAAATCAAACCATCTTTCGTATTCAGCGCCCCGTCGGACATTGCCATGCCCCTGCGCTGGATTGCATTGATGTACCACCGGGTGAACTGCGACCTGGCAGCCTCCACAGGTGTACACGACGGGGATGCAGTCATTAAACAGATCCTTGCCGGGGCCCGGGCCGTACAGGTGGTCTCTGCCCTGTATAAAAACCGCACGGGAACCATACCGGCCATGCTTGACAGGTTAACCGGCTGGATGGGGGACAAAGGGTATGGATCCCTTTCCGATTTCAGGGGAAAACTCAGCCATGTCAAGGCAGAGGATCCTGCGGTGCTGGAACGGGTCCAGTTCATGAAATATTACGCTTGATACTAAAACTTACATGCGCCCTTTGTAAGCGCGTGTTCGGTTATCAAAATTTATGCGCCGATATTTGTCAGGTTGATTTTTCGGGTTCTGGGACCATCAAACTTCGGGCACACTGTCTTACGGATGGTGTGCCTGTTTCATTTGTTTTTTTAGACGTTTGCTGCCCATGGAATGTTGGAGATCAGATTCATCTTCGTTAACGGGGCAACTCGGTCCCTTCGCTCATAATTCGGATGTACTCTGCATAAGAATAAAGGCGATTGCGCTTCTGGCCGGTTATTTCTTTCACTATCCCAATGTGTTCAAGTTCACGCAGGCAGGCATTGACCGTGGCTGGTGACAGCTGCGTCTTCTCCTGGACCCAATTCGGAGACGCCATTGGGCGTTCCAGCATTGCCTTATGAACAAGGTGGGCCGAACCGGATATCCGTTTCATTCCGCTGATGCGCAGCCCATCTTCGGCGGACAGTTTCATCAGTTGCTGAGCTGTTTCAACGGCCTTTGTTGCAGTATGAATAACAGCATCGGCAAAGAAATCGAGCCACGCCTCCCAGTCACCGGTCAGCCGGACTTCATTGAGAAGTTCATAATAACGTCTCCGGTATGTTTTGAAATAAAAACTGAGATATAGCATTGGTTCCTTAAGGACTTTTTCAGAGCACAGCAATAGCGTAATCATCAGGCGGCCAAGACGACCATTACCATCAAGGAACGGATGGATGGTTTCAAACTGGACATGTGCTAATGCTGCCTTAATCAGCACCGGAGTCTTTTCCGGCTGATCATGCAGAAACAACTCCAGTTTTCCCATACATTCCTGAAGATGTTCAGGAGGTGGGGGTACGAAAGCGGCATTACCAGGGCGACTTCCTCCAATCCAGTTCTGGCTTCTTCGAAATTCACCAGGATTACATTCTTTGCCGCGACCTTTCGATAGCAATACACCATGAATCTCTTTGAGTAATCTGAGCGAAAGAGGAAAATTTTCTCCAAGTCTTCTGATGCCATGATTAAGAGCGGCAACATAGTTGCTTACTTCCTGCACATCATCTAAGGGAACTCCGGGTTGATGTTCAAATTCAAACATCAGCAGGTCTGAAAGTGATGACTGGGTGCCCTCGATCATAGAAGATAGCACGGCTTCTTTGCGCACATACATATAAAGAAAAAGGGATGTGTCAGGAAGCAGTACGGAGACACTGTCCAGCCGGCCAAGGGCCAATAGAGCCTGGTCAAATTTTTCTCGAAGTTCAGATGACCATTCAATTGAAGGCACCGGTGGCAACGGGGCTGGAACGAATGCCTGAGCCTTTTCTCCAACTGTCGATATATTGATATATTTGCCTTGCAGGTCTCTGATCATGTTTTTTATTTTAATTTTTAAATTAACATGTTTTTTATTTTAAATTAAAGCATAATGTAAAATAAAAAACCTGCGAACATGCTGTCAAAAAAGACAGCATAATTGTTTAAAAATTTTGAACTTCCGCTTGAAAGAACTCACTTGAATACACATCAGGCGTCCTGTGTTTGGAAACACAGGACGGAAAGACATATACCCTGTTATGCGCTAATAATTGTCACGTTAATTTTTCGGGTTCTGGGCCCGTCAAACTCGCAGAAAAAAAGACTTTGCCAGGTTCCCAGAACCAGTTTTCCATTTTCAAGGGCAACGGTTTCAGACGGCCCGAACAGGCTGACCTTTATATGGGCCGCTGAATTGCCTTCCATATGTTTAAAATTGTCATCAAAGGGGATCACCTTGTTGATGCAGGATAAAATATCCTCAGGCACCGCCGGATCAGCATTTTCATTAATGGTCACAGCCCCTGTGGTGTGCATGGAAAAGACATGCACAAGTCCGTTGTTCGTGCCGGACTGCCGGACAATGTCCCGGACCTGGGCGGTAATGTCTATCATTTGGGTCCTGGCCCCGGTTTTAACTGAAAACTGCATCTGTTCAGCCTCCCCTTTGATCCTTCTTAAACTTACATTTCGGGCTTGGTTCTAACGTCGGCCGCTGTAGGGGCAGGCCACCGTGCCTGCCCTAACGAGGGCAACCACAGAGGGATTGCCCCTACGAAAAATGGCCGAAAATAGAATTAAGCCCTACATTTCCAAAGCGGTTTTTACGATGTTCTCCACGGAAAAACCAAACTCTTTGAGCACTGTACCGCCGGGGGCTGATGCGCCGAACCGGTCGATGCTGATGCTCTTGCCCTGGCTGCCGGCATACTTTTCCCACCCCATGGTAATACCTGCTTCAACGGTCAATCGTTTGGTGACAGCGGCAGGGAGCATTCTTTCCTTATATGCTTCCGGTGCTTTTTCAAACAGTTCCCAGGAGAGCAGGGAGACCACAGAAGCCTTGATGTTGTGCTCTTTTTCCAAAATCTCCGCGGCTGCCACGCTGATGTGAACCTCCGAGCCCGTGGCAATTATCAGCATATCAGGGGTCTTGCCCGCACTTCTTACGGTGTATCCGCCCCATATCATATCTCCGTCTGAATTGGACAAATCCAGGGTGGGCAGTTTCTGCCGGGAAAGAACCAATGCCGTTGGGCCGTTCAGGGTGCCCAGGGCCTTTTTCCAGGCAAAGGCCGTTTCATTGGCGTCTGCCGGACGAATAACATTAAGACCGGGAATAGCCCGCAGCGCCGCCACATGCTCCACCGGCTGATGGGTGGGACCGTCTTCACCCACAGCCACGGAGTCATGGGTAAACACATAGATGATGGGCAGACGCATCAGGGATGCCACCCGGATGGCCGGCCGCATGTAGTCGGCAAATACCAGGAAGGTGCCGCCAAAAGGCCGGACCCCGCCATGCAGGTACATGCCGCTCATGATGGCGCCCATGGCATGCTCCCGGACGCCGAAACGAATGTTTCTGCCGCCCCACGCTTCTTTCTGGAATTCCTCGGCACAGGTCATATAGGTTTTATTGGAAGGCGCAAGGTCGGCAGAGCCGCCCATCAGAGCCGGCAGGTTGGGTGCGATGGCGTTGAGCACCGTGCCGGAGGCAGCCCGCGTGGCCACAGGCCCGTCCTCGGGCTTAAACACAGGAATATCCTTGTCCCATCCTTTGGTTAAAAATCCTGTGATGGCATCCACAAACAAATTGGCTTCTTCGGGATACAGGTTCTTAAATTCTGCAAACACCTCCTGCCAGGTTTTCTCATACTGTTCCCCATATGCAAGTGCCTTGCGCGTATTTGCCATAACGTCATCAGGCACATAAAAATCCTTATCTTCGGGCAGTCCGTAGAATTTTTTCACCACCTTGATCTCTTCTTCACCCAGGGGAGAACCGTGGGCATCCGGTGAATCCTGTTTGCTGGGGCTGCCATAAGCAATATGCGTACTGATTTTTATCAATGAGGGCCTGGAAACGGCATCCTTGGCTGACTGAATCGCTTTTTCAATGGCACCAAGATCGTTACCATCCGCCACCTCGACCACATGCCAGTTCATGGCGTCGAATTTGGCCCTGATGTTTTCGGTGAATGTGATGCTGGTTTTGCCTTCGATGGTGATTTCATTGTCATCATAAATGAGGATCAAACGCCCAAGACCCAGATGCCCTGCCAGGGAAACGGCCTCCATAGCCACCCCTTCCATGAGATCCCCGTCGCCGCAGACGGCATAGGTGTAATGATCAATCAGACTCTGCTCTTCCTTGTTGAACCGATCCGCCATATGGCGTTCGGCAATGGCCATACCCACGGCATTGGCCACGCCCTGTCCAAGGGGGCCGGTGGTGGTTTCCACGCCCGGGGTATCACCATACTCGGGATGTCCCGGGGTTTTGGAGCCCCATTGTCTAAAATTTTTTAAGTCATCCAGGGTCAACCCGTAGCCGAACAAATATAAAAGAGCGTACAACAAAGAGGAGGCATGCCCGCCGGACAAAACAAAACGGTCCCGGTCCACCCAGGAGGGATTGGCCGGATTCTGTTTTAAAAAGTGTTTGAAAACCACATAGGCGGCAGGTGCCAGGCCCATGGGGGCACCGGGATGCCCTGAGTTGGCTTTCTGGACCATGTCCATGCACAGAGCGCGGATGGTGTTGACGGTGAGCTGGTCTTGGTTGTTGTTTTCGGCATCAGCCATGGATATTTCTCCTGTAAAAAATTTAAAAAATTATAAAGCTCTCATATATTCGGGTTTCAACGGAATTTTTCCGTCCAAGGCCTGGGATATAAGTTCAAGGGTTTTTTCTTTATCCTGGGGCAGATGCGCCCGTATGGGTAAATAATTGGATGCATGGTTGGCGTGAAAAAGGCCGTCTGTGAGGTTAGTGGCAGCAATCATGGCCCCAAGTTCGGTGAGCATTTCCTCTGGCTCGAGTAGTTCAAATTCCCCTTTTTCATACTGGTCATGCAGTTCTGTGCCGGGGATGAGCATCAGGCTTAAAGCACCGACAAAGTCAGGGTCCATGGCCGTAAGCACCCGGCCTGTTTCCCGGGCATGGTCCAAAGAACCCTTGCGGCCACCGAGCCCAAGCAACACCGTCACCGAGACCTTGATGCCGGCCTGTTTAAGCTTTTTTCCCATGGTGATCATTTTATCTGCGTCAGCCCCCTTGCGGATGGCCTCAAGCACCTTGTTGTCACCGGATTCAAGACCCATGTAGGCAATCTTAAGTCCAAGTTTACGAAGCTGGGCCAGCTCTTCATCGGTCTTCATCTTGATGCTTTTGGTGTTGGCATAAACACCCACCCGCTCCACCCAGGGCAACCGGTCCCGGATTCTTTCAAGAATGGGAACCAGGCGTCGCATGGGAATCACCAGGGCATCCCCGTCACACAGAAACAAACGTTTCTGCCGACGGCAGTACTTTCCGGCAAATTCGATGTCTTCAAAGATCACATCATCTTTTTTGATATTGAACCGTTTTCCCCGATAGGTCCCGCAAAAGGTACATTTATTATGGGAACAGCCCAATGTGACCTGGAGCAGTATACTGTCAGCCTCGCTGGGAGGCCTGATAACCGTACCTTCGTAGTGCATTGTGTATCCCCTTAAAAATTTAGGCCATTATACTTATCAGGTATGATGCAAAAATTCAATGTATCAACCGCCTGGGCAGCAATTCTAACTTTGGATTTTATTGGTTCCATACACAAATCGGAATCGCTATCGGGATCGACAGATTTATGTCAATACCGGCAACAATTCCTTAAACTTGAAAACCGATATAAAAATGGATTATTTGAGGGGAGTAGGAACTGCCCCCTCATATACCAACACAAAAGATGAAGATGAAGATGAAGATGAAGATGAAGATGAAATAGAAAGCACTGCCTATGAAAAAATAATAGTTTTACGGAAACATAATGACAAGTAGATTCCTTTCTCAATCCAATATTTCTCTCAATTTTTTTGAAAGCTCCTGTTTTGAGAAAGGTTTACTTATAAAATTCAGGCCCTCATCAAGTATCCCTCGATGGGCAATCACATTTGCTGTATAGCCCGACATATAGAGATCTTTCATTTTGGGGAAGGTCTTTAAAATGTTCTCAGCAAGATCTCGCCCGTTCATAGACGGCATCACAACATCAGTCAGCAGTAGATGAATTTCATTATGTGATGTCTTGCTGATATTTATTGCTTCATCAGGTGTATTGGCAGCCAAGACTGTGTAACCCAATCTTTCCAGCATTGTTTTTGTCATTCGAAGAATTGACATGTCATCTTCTACTAAGAGTATTGTTTCTAAACCTTTTTGAGATTCTTCCCTTACAGTAGCAGAATTATCACTCCGGCATCTCTCATGCCTTGGTATGTATAATTTAAATAAAGTTCCTTTTCCGGGTTCACTATAAACATTGATAAATCCATCGTTCTGCTTGACAATTCCATACACGGTTGCCAGGCCAAGTCCGGTCCCTTCTCCGATCTCCTTGGTCGTGAAGAAGGGCTCAAACAAATTGTCAATGGTCTTTTTATCCATTCCGCATCCATTGTCACTGATTCCGATTAATACATAATCCCCAGATTGAAATCCTTGATGCCGTTCGCAGTAATCCTTATCAAAATGAACGGTGTCTGTTTCTATGGTAACTTTTCCTACATCTTTTATTGAGTCTCTGGCATTCATACATAAATTGGCTAAAATTTGGTCAACCTGAGAAGGATCAATTTTAACGGGCCATAAGTTCTTTTTGGGGTGCCATGACAAATCAATATCTTCGCCAATTAAGCGTTTTAACATTCCAAGCATCCCTTCGATCGTCTTATTAAGATCAATTATTTTTGGAGAAGTCGTCTGCTTTCGAGCGAAGGCTAACAATTGTCGTGTAAGATCTGCTGAACGCCTTGCTGCCTTTTGGATTTCTTTGATATTGGAATAAGATTTGTGGTTTGAGCCCAAATCATCCATAAGAATTTCAGAATTTCCCAAAATAATGCTGAGCATATTGTTGAAGTCGTGTGCTACACCGCCCGCCAAACGCCCTACAGACTCTATTTTCTGGGCATGGTTAAGTTGGGTTTGGAGCCTTTGACGTTCTTTCTCAGCCCGCGTGCGCTCTGTGATGTCACGGCCTATGCCCAATACACCCAATACTCGTCCATTTTTTGAATACATGGGTGTCTTAATAGTCTCAAGAACTTCTTTATGGCCATCATCAGCAAAGGTGATCTCTTCTTCATTGATACTCGGACCGCCTTTCTCTATAGCTGCTCTGTCGTTTGCACAAAAAAAATCTGCTAACTCCTTGTTAACAAAATCATAATCTGTTTTTCCTTGTATCTCTTTTTCTTTGGCACCGAAAAATTGTTCAAACCGGGCGTTGCAGGCCAAGTATCTGCCATCCATATCTTTGAGCCAAATCAAATCAGGCAGTGTTTTAATCAGTGCACGTAACCGACCTTCACTTACCTGCAATGCTTCTTCAGCATGCTTACGTTCATGAATTTCCATTTCCAATTTCTTTTTTGCATAGCTGATGCTTGATATGTAGGACGTAAACTTGACTAAAAACCCCATCAAATGCTTTATCTCTTGCCTACTGTATCTCGGGATGCGACGGAATGCCTCCATGTATGAATTTTTGTCGAACCCGTATTTTTCCGCCTGTTGGATAAATTTTGTTTCATCCACCGAATCGTCATCATAAAAAAACTGTCCGGTATATATGTTGCCCATATGTTTGTTTCCAACATACAGGGGAGTAGCTACGTCCCACAGACCGTTTTTGCATTGGTATCCTATGTATTCTCCAGGTTTGATATTTTTTACGAGATAAAGATCACTCTCGGTACAGTTTTGTGCGGTTTTTGGATGGATTCTGTGAAATTGGGTGCAGATATCTTGCCAGCCGGTTGCTGCGATAACGTTGCCTTCCATATCGAGAATGGCAGTGACCATTCCGGTTAAATGATGAAAATCATCCATGATCGATTGAAGTTCTTCGACATTTATGATGGACCCAAGGCTGCTCATTTTTTTCAAAGCATCTTTATACTGCACGTCCGGTTGTATTTCCTCTGCTTCGAACCCACTTATTTCATTTACTTTCCCCTTCATCCATATTCGTTTTTCCTGTTCAAGCTCCTCAACTTTTTGCAGGAGCTCTTCATATGTTGGTTTTCGGGTCATATTCTAACCTCATAAATATCCATAGCCTCATCCAGTACCTTCCGAATCATTGTTGCCATATCCGATTTGACAACCGGTTTCATAAGAAAACCACTCACACCGATCTCTTCAGCTTTATCCTTATTGATTCGCTCACTAAAACCGGTACAGATGATAATCGGCATGTCTGGTGAAATTTTCCTGATTTCGCCGGCCAACTGGTCTCCGGTCATATGGGGCATAGACATGTCAGAGATGACTAAATCAAATTTTTCAAAATTTTTTTTAAATGCTTCCAACGCTTCTATACTGCTCAATCGAACAGTGACCGTATAACATAGCCGTTCAAGTATCAACTGAACAAGCCGGGCTATGGAGGGTTCATCATCTACCAGAAGTATGTGTTCGTGGCCGGTTTGCATATCAATTTTAAAATCACTTGATTTGGGATCAGGTGTCTTTTGCATCAATGGCAGATATACTCTAAATGTTGTACCAAAACCGACTTCAGTGTAAACTTTTATATCTCCGCCGGATTCTTTAACTATGCCATAAACAACAGCCAGCCCCAATCCGGTTCCCTTACCTTTTTCTTTGGTCGTGAAATATGGATCGAATATTTTATTTTTAATCTCATCCGACATGCCGGTACCATTGTCGGTAACCGACAATAAAGCATATTTTCCTGGACCGGCAGAAATGGAATCCATATCATCGCTTTCGATAATGATTTCTTTCAGTTCAATGATGATCTTTCCATTTTTATCTTGAACCGCATGATAGGCATTGGTGATCAGATTCATACCAATTTGATGGAGCTGAGTGGCATTTGCCCATATTGATCCACAATCAGACTGAATTTCCTGTTTAATTTCAATATTTGCCGGTATGGTTGAGCGGCAGAGTTTTAATACCTCTTTCAATATCTTCTGAAATTTTACCGGCATCATCTCCTGTTCAGCTTGACGACTGAATGAGAGAATCTGATTCACCAGCTCCTTAGCCCTGTTACCCGCCTTGTAAATTTCTTGAGCATTTTCATACTCTAAACTGTCTGGCGACAAGTCCTCCATCAGCAACTCGGACATACCAACAATCGGAAACAAAATATTGTTGAAATCATGAGCGATACCCCCGGCCAAACTGCCGATTGTTTCTATCTTTTGCGCTTGATTAATTCTTTTTTCAAGATCTTTTTGTTTACTAATATCTTTGGCGATCCAAACAAAATTGGTGATTTGACCGTTTCCATCTTTGACTGGCGAAATTGAACATTCGGAGGTATATAATTCCCCGGTTTTACGTTTATTAACCAATTCTCCAGTCCAGCGATTCCCGGATAAAATAGTGTTCCATAAACCTTTATAAAATAAGATGTTCTGAAAACCACTTTTTAAAAATCGCGGATTTTTATCAAACGCTTCTTGGCTGGAGTAACCGGTTGTTTTTTCAAATGTAGGGTTCGTATATTGAATATTACCGTCACGATCTGTGATAACAATGGATTCTCCAGCCTGATTAATTGCTTCAACAAGTCGGGTACGTTCCGCTTCTGCTAACTTGTTTTTAGTGACATCAACAAAAATGCAGGCAAACTGATTTTCAGCATATCGAAAGGCAGTCACGTGGAAGTAACGATCCAATTCCTGCGAATAATTTTCAAATGAGTCAGGTTTTCCAGTTAAAGCCACTTTCCCATACTTTTCTATCCAGAATGGCTCCGTTTTAGGCATGACATCCAGTACCGTTTGCCCGATCAAAGACTCTGACTTTAATCCAGTCATACGCTCAAAGGCTGGATTAATTTCCAAAAAACGATAATTGACAGGTTTTCCAGAATCATCACATATAACTTCATGAAGTGCAAAACCATCAATCATCTCATCAAACAACATTTTATATTTCTTTTCAGTCTTATATTTTTCAGTGATATCGTCTAAAGAGGATACCATACCAGCGAATTTTCCCTTCTCGTTCATAAGAGGGCTGGAATTTATTGACAGCAAGGTTCGTCTACCATTCGGCCATTCAATAGCATATTGAATACCATAAACAGATTTGCCGGTCTTTTTTACGATATAAAAAGGCAACTTTTCTTGTGGGATAGGAGTTCCAAAAAAATCTGTAATTTCCCACTTTGGATCATCAAAGGTTATTGTTTCGGCCTCATCAAATCGTATTCCAAGAATTTCCTGTGCACGCTGGTTTGCGTAAGCAATTTTTCCTTCTCTATCCACACGCGTGATACCAGCGGGGCTAATTTCCATAATATTTTGCATCAAATCACGTTCAGCTTTTAATTTCTCTTTTGCCTGATTGCGCTCAGTTATATCTTGAGTAAAGCCAATTGCGCTAACTGCTTTTCCATTGTCATCAAACTCGACATTGGCTTTCTCTCTAACCCATTTCACCTCACCTTCAAGCAACAATCGATGTTCTATGTCATAAGGATTACCCTTAACAGCAAATTTCCATTCCCGATTAACATATTCTCTATCATCAGGATGGACCTTATTTAAAAATATTTTATAATCAACAACACTTCCTTCAGGGACGCCAAAGATTCGACAGTTCTCATCTGTCCAGAACAAGGTATTCGTTATTAGATCAAGCTCCCACGTTCCTATTTGACCAAGAGCCTGCGATGTTTCAAGATAATAATTTTGCTTTTTAAGAACTTCTTCAGCTTTTTTCCTATCCAATACATGCCCTAATGCCTGACAAAAAAATTTAAGCAATAACGCTTCATTATTCTCCCATTCCCGGCATTTACCAACCGAGTCAAATCCTATGAAACCCATAAGATTTCCTGATTTTTCTATTGGTAATACTATGAGTGATTGGATGCCCTGATCTCCAAAATGTTGTTTTTCGAGTTGAGCTTTTTTCGGCAATCTTGTCACATCAGGGACGTTAAATACTCCTTTATTTTTAATATGTTCCATGAACAAAGACAATTCTTTTTCAACAGAGATATCCTTTAAATTTTGTATTTGAGGCTCAACGCCGACAGCGCACCATTCATGAGTATTGTCCATGGTATCTGCGTTTTTGTTAAATTGAAAAATATATGCACGGTCAGCTTTGATAAAATTTCCTATCAAGGACAGAGAATTATCTATTGCCGTATCGATACTGTCAATACCAATTCCAGCTAGATTTGAAGAGATTGTTGCCAATACCTTCTCATACTCGATTCGCCTATGTAAAGTCTTCCCTGTTTTAGTGGCCTGAAAATTCAGAATAAAAAGGACTGATATAAGCAAAATAAAAAGGAATAATAAAATATACCCTGCTGCATTAAGAAGAGACGAAAGAACCCGCCCGGAGATAGCCTCAGTATCACTCAGGTGAACTATTTTCCATCCGTAGGGTTCTTTAACATCGGTAACTATTAAATCATATTTTTTACCCGATTTATCAGAGATTTTTTTCTGTCCTGTTTTTTTAAACCCGACCCACGGCCATGGACCTTTTCCGAATTGTTTTGATGAGTTAATCCGATCAATTGACTTTTTATCGATTTCCCATAAGGTATGAAGTATTTTGTCTGGATGGTCTGATATAAAAACCACGCCGTTTTCATCGGTTATAAATACAAAATCTTTATGTTCCGCATGTGTTGGTGCGTGTTTGCCTAAAATATCCTCTTCAATCGTCTTTACATTTTCTTTGATGACCACAACACCGGTTAAGGCTCTTTCCTCGTCAAATACTGGATTGCTAAAATAAATGCCCCGTCCTCCTGATGTAATTCCCAGTGCCATGTAAATGAACGGGTTTCCTTGAACAGCATTTTTAAAATAGGGTCTGAATGAATAATTTTCCCCTACAAAACTGCTTAAATCATTGCGATTACTTGAAGCAATGGTGATACCATTCATGTCCATTAGATAACATGCGCTTGTCTGCATGGAAGAGTTATATATATCCAGTATATTATTTGCATTGTTCAAGTTTTCCAGAGAATGCTGTTTCAATAGAAGACTTAATGCAGGGTGACGGCTGAGTGAAAGGGTTATACGCTGATAGCGTGAAATCATCTCAGAAAAAGAATGTTTGATTGAATTGGTGTGTGAAATCGAAACCAAACGATCTTCATTGTAAGCCGCAGTTTTTTGAGCATTATAATAAAAATACAGCCCAAATGCAGAAGTAATTAGTGTTAGGATCGTAAAATAAAAAAATATGCTTTTAAGCTTCATTATTCAAGATATGCTTCCAGTATTCAGTAAATATCAAAAATTCAACGGCTGTTAAGGTATCTTCGCGAAAAGATATTTACATCAGGTAATATCGCAAATTACCATATGCCTGTTTTATGAATCTTTTTCATATTACACAGAGAGACATAAAAAAACAATAATCCTATTTAAATGGAGAAATCAAAACCCAACATTAAAAGGGATAGCCTTGGGTGAATTTTAACCAAAAAATCAAGGCTTAACTGATTCGGACATCGGGATCACGACGCCTAATAGTAGCCAATGCCAAAAGTGCCACCTTGGTCGAGTTTTTGACAGCCTCTTGGTAATGGTGGTCAAATGTGTTCTCCCGCCGATTATTGATAGTTGTGCAGATTGCGCCGGCCCAGTACCCAAGCGCGCCAAGGAAGTGGATCAGGAAACTCGTTTCCATTTCCATGTTTTCGATACGTTGGCCACCCACCATCGGGTCGTATTCGGACAAGATTCTGTCTATTTCCGGCATGACAGGTTTCACTCGAGCAATATCACGGCCTTGGGGGGCGTAAAACCCACTGGTTGAGACCGTCAAACCGAGCTTGGCCAGCACGCCAAGACTCGCCGAAGCCTCCAATAGGGCATCGACAATGGTCGGCTCCGCTCGGGAGACATATGGGTGGATTCTCCCGTGAAATCGAGATTCTATGCTCATCGAGCGGCTAACAACATGGCCAAGCTCCTGTTCGAGTCGCTCGCAGGTCTCGTCTGGATAGGGGGCCTCATAGAACAAACCTGTATTGTCCATACCAATCGCATAAGAGGTGATGATTGGGGTACCGATCTTTGTTGATCGCTGAAGTCCACCGGAAGTGCCAACTCTTATGATATGAAGCCGTGGAAAATCGGGCTTGTGCGTTCGTGTCTCAAAATTAATCTCGTTCAACGCAACCAACTCATTCACAACGATCTCAAGGGAAGGCGTTCCGATCCCGGAGGTCGTTACGGTGGTTTTCACCGGCGAAAGGATCGTTGCCCGTCCGCCTGTAATTTCTGAGGTTCCGGTGACCGTCACGATTCCCCGATGTTCGTGCTCAACCTCTATATCACGCAACACTGTTGAACCGATGAACTCAGCACGTCCGGGATCCCCTACCAATAGGATATTGGGGGCCATTTGCCCCGGTTTTATCTGAAGGTGGTAACTTCGCCCATCCTCATCAATCGGCAAATCTGCTGCTGTGTATGGCGCCGCAGGACAGCGGGCATTGACGCTATCGGCATTCAGTCGGCCATTCACAAAAAAGATACCTCCTTCTATTGCTCCTCGTAGGTGAAAAGAAGCGTCTTTACCCGATAAACTTAAGGCGCAATCCAAAAAACAGCCGGCGCGATCCTACCATTTCTGCAAGAAGGGCATTTACCAGGCTTCTTGAATCTTTTCCTGTTTTGGAATTCGAATCCGCAATTCATGCAGTAGTAAGGTTCCATCCGTATTCTTTTCTTTTGGGTCCGAACGGTTTTATCTATGAATTCTAAATGATGTAAAACATCCTTTTCCATAATCCCAACGGATTGTGAAATATCCCGTACCGTCATAGGACCGCTTTCAAGGTGATTTATAATTTCCTGCCTGATGGTTTGTGCTCTTCCATTCATAGATTTTTGCCTTTAGCTGTGGAAACCCAGGCCTTTAGGCTTGGGAGGAAAAAGTGCTTTAGCACGTTTTTTGTTTTAAAAATTGTAGGTATAACCATCGGCTGCATGCAAAAGCCTGCAATATCGCCAGCCAATGCCTTGTACTGTCTCGGTACCGGTTTTGATATTGAAACTTCCGCTCGCACGGACGGCCACTCGCCCGATGTAATGCCCCGATTTTTTACCGGCAGTAACAATAGCTTCGACGATGTCTCCGGTTTGAAAGCCCCTTACTTTTTTGTTACGAGCTTTAGATCCGGTTCGTGGAAAGCCGAACTTATCAGGCCGACACATCTGTCTGGTACCATGGCCCATAGCAGTCACCTGTAGGACCTGCTTATGGGTTTGAAATAGGGTATCCGGCGTGCTTGTGCCTACGCAGGCTGCGTCAAGCCAGTGGGTTTTGGGTAAGCTACGGGTTGTTCTGTTGAATTTAGTCAATCCTCCGGAGCCCACCTCAACAGGGCAATGCTGTAGAAGCCTATGGTATAGGTACCATCGTGTTGCATTTACGGCAGCCGCATCTTTCAGAGGCGCCTTAGCTTTAGCTGTTACTTTCGCTAAAAGCGCTGGTTTGTCTCTCAAAAATTGCTTTACCGGGATGTTGCTTTTATTCTGATTGCAGCTATGGCAAGCCAAGGTTAGATTACTGACACTGTTTGATCCACCTTTGGACCTTGGTACAATATGCTCAATCGCCAAAGGCACGTCGGTTTTGCCACAGTAAGCACAAGTACGGTTCCACTTTTCCAGTAAGTACTCGCGTACCTCATAGCCCGCAAGTTCACCTTGTTGGTAAGCTACCCCAGATATCTCCGGGTTTTGCAACAGCTGAGTATCGAAGCGTACCAATTCCATAGAAATTGCCGTAATGTTGCATACGCTGCGTAACCGGTTCACCCAAGTTTCTATATTATATACCCTGCTTTTTAACGACGGGGCTAACCATCCTTTTGGGCGTGCCCTGTTTTCGAACCTGGGTTTTCTGTAACGTGTTTTACGGTTTCTACGGGATCTGCGTATGGTGCGTCTGAACTCCAGCTGACTTTTAATTCGGAGCCCTCTATGGGTAAGCGCCATAGCAAAAACAACTTCACCTGAGTCTCTGAGAATAGCTATCCCGGTTGTCCTGCTCCCGGGATCTATTTTTAGTCTCAACGGTTCGGGTTTTGCCTCCGGGGCTTCCTCTTTTAAAATAATTGTAAATGGGTATCTCCTGTAGACAGCGGCTCGTTGATCGCTTAACAGCAATCTCGCCTCTGCCGGATGTATCGGTTCAAGTTGACGTTTGTTCGTATCGAGTACAAAAACTTGCATAATTTAATCTCCCAAAAATGGGGTAATGTTTGCCTCGCCAATGTTAATATCGGGTTTAACGTAAGCAGCACCGGTTTAACCCCTTAGACCTGTTTAACCACTTACCGTAGAGCAGGGGGCTGGCAAGCACCCTCTGGTACCTATTTCCGATGTAACGTAGTGCCTGAAGCACTTAGGCTGGTCAGCGTGGGGCTTTTACAAGCCCAATGCCTTTAGGCTTGGGTAGCTGACTATTGTAGCTACGGCTGATTCTAAGATTTCACCGTACCCCCTTTTTTTCGAAATTATATACCCGTTTCCAGTCGGACTTCATGTCCACCACAACCCATCCCCGTTCAGGGGCCTCTTTTAATGCCTCAACCAATTTTCCGCTGCTTTTGGGTTTTGCATCATAGGCGTACTCGCGTTCCGCATCAGTGTGACGGACAATCAGGCCGAAACTGGGGCGTGGATTTTGGATGGTGGTATATTCAAGCATGGCCTTATCTCCGTCACTGTTTCCGAAACAGGCGATGGGGCGGCGGCCAATAAACTGGTGGATACCGACCGGCTTGCCTTCTTTGTCGTCGACAAAAAGCGAATCCATGGTTTTGACCAACACCGGTCCGCTTTCCCGGAGTTCATATTTTGTCAGCGCATTGGACCCGATTACCTGTTCCGGTGGAATACCATAGACCCGTTCGCTCCAAACGCGCATAAAATCAGCGCCGCCACCGGACACAATGAACGTTTTAAAACCGTTTTGACGAAGGTAATTTAATACTTCCTGCATCGGCTGATAGGTTAACTGGTCATACGGCTTTCCATAGCGGAGATGCCGGGCACTTGAAAGCCAGTTTTTCACCTGTGTGTTAAATTCCCCGGTGGTCATGCCGGCATGGGTCAGCGCCATAACCTGCATCAGACCGTCATGGTGTTTTCCCTCAAGAAGCTTTGAAAAATCACCGCTCAAAGCGGCCTGAACCATGGGGTCTTTTTTCAGCTGCGGTTTTATTTCCGTCATCTGCTTCAGTGTATCCAAAGCATATGCGAGCTGAAAGGGCACAGGATTTTCAGGCCAGAGGGTGCCGTCGTTGTCAAAAACGGCAATTCGTTCAGATTCCGGCACAAAATCAGGGGAGCCCGATGTGGTAACTTTTTCAACAAAGGCTATAATGCCTTTTTTCGCAAAAGTGTCGTTCCACGACGGCAAATGATCTGCGGCCTGTGCACCGATGACGGAACCGGTGAATACGATAGCGATTACCAGAAAAAACATGCATTTTTTCATAGCGTCTCCTTTTACAGTAAATAAAGTGGGGCGCACTATGCGTGCGCCCCACTTAAAAAATGCAATTACTTGCCACCCATGGTCATGCTTTTAATCTGTGATTCGAGGGTGGCCAAACTCCAGTCGCCGGGGGTCTGGCTCGGCGGATAGTCCTTCATAGTCATGAGGAACCGGCTGGCAACGACCTGCATCGGCCCGAGAATGTAGGCGCGGTCGATCACCCAATCATGGTAGGTGTTTGAATTGTGCTGTGCTTTCTCAAACGGATCACGCCTGAGATTGAACACCAGCGGGAGACGCAGCTGGATAAATGGTTCACGCCAGATCTGCAACTGATGGGCCCGGTTCTCAAGGTAAACTGCCTTCCAGTCACCGACGCGGATGGCGCAAACCTCGCCCCCGTCGGTCACGTATATGAACTCCTTTCGGGGGCAGGCTGCCTGATCTTCGTCGATGGTCTTGAACGTGCCGGCCTTTGACAGGTAGTCCAGCATGTTGTAGCCGTCAATATAGTTTTTATACGTTCGCCCGTTCAGTGTGACGCCCTTTTTCAATTTTTCCTTGATCTCAGGTTCTCCGGCGGCCGCGGCAAAGGTGGGCAACCAGTCTTCATGGGCCACAATCCCGTTAATCGTGGCACCGGCCGGGAACTTGGTCGGCCAGCGGACGAATGCCGGCACTCGGAATGCGCCTTCCCAGTTGGAGTTTTTCTCATTCCGGAAGGGGGTGTTTGCTGCATCCGGCCAGGTATTGTAATGCGGGCCGTTGTCGGTCGAATAGAGCACAATCGTATTCTCGGCAATGCCAAGTTCATCCAACAGTTTCAGTAACTCACCAACCATCATGTCATGTTCGACCATTCCATCGTGGTATTCATCGGAGTTGGGTCCTGCGAGGTTCTTGTGTTCCTCCTTAACGTGCGTACGAAAATGCATACGCGTGGCATTCCACCAGCACATCCACGGCTCACCGGTTTTGTGCTGACGATTAATAAAGTCCTTGGCGACGGCAAGGGTTTCCTCGTCGACTGTCTCCATCCGCTTCTTTGTCAGCGGGCCGGTATCCTCGATGGTCTGGCCGCCCTTGCCGTCGGCCTTGCACTTGAGTACACCACGCGGGCCGAACTGCTCGCGGAAGGTTTTACCGTTGGCCAGTTTCAGGTCACCGGGATAGTCCCGATTTTCAGGCTCCTCTTCGGCGTTGAGATGGTAAAGGTTGCCCATGAACTCGTCGAACCCATGCATCGTGGGCAGATGCTCGTCGCGGTCACCCTGGTGGTTCTTGCCGAACTGACCCGTGGCGTAGCCCTGCTCCTTGAGCACGGTCGCAAAGGTGACATCCGTCTTCTGCCAACCCTGTTCCGCTCCGGGCATGCCGACCTTGGTCATGCCGGTGCGGACCGGCACGCTGCCGTTGATAAACGCCGCGCGACCCGCGGTGCAACTCTGCTGGCCGTAGTAGTCGGTGAAGGAAATACCCTCCTGCGCGATGCGGTCAATGTTGGGGGTCTTGTAGCCCATCATGCCGTTATTGTTGTGGCTGATATTCCAGGTACCGATGTCATCCCCCCAGATTACAAGGATATTGGGCTTGTCTTTTTGCGCAGCCATTGCATGGCCAAAAGGCAATGATATCATGGCAATTGCCAGAAACGTGAAAAGTAAAATTTTTCTTTTCCTCATCTTGATCCTCCTTTTTTGGGTAATACGCTTTTTCATAAAAATGGAATAGGTCCGTCACTGCAGGTGATACCGCTGATCAGGACTTGCTCCCCGTTCACTTTGTCTGTAATTCAGGGCTTGATTCTATTGTCGGCCATTTTTTGTAGGGGCAATCCCCCTGTGGTTGCCCTCGTTAGGGCAGACACGGGGGCCTGCCCCTACAGCGGCCGACGTTAAAACCAATCCCGTAATTCAATCATTTCTATTAAAGCCTGTTCGGCAAAAGGCTTTAATAAAAAACCGATGGCGCCATACTTTACCGGGGGGCATTTTGCCGGAAACAAATTCAATGGCCTATGAACCCAGTTGTCCACTGCCTTCTCTGTAGGAGCCGTCTATATACAACATAATCCCGACCTCCGATTATCCCTTAATCACGGCCAGCGGAATCAATCGTGCCACTTTTTTAGCAATGCCTGAGCCGTGAACCACCTGGATCACCCGGTCCACGTCTTTATAGGCCATGGGCGCTTCTTCGGCCAGGGCCGACATGCTGCCGGCCCGTACGCGGATGCCTTTTTGCTCTAATTCTTCCCGCAGCTTGGTGCCCCGTACGTTTTTTTTTGCTTTGCTTCGGCTCATTACCCTGCCGGCACCGTGACAGATGGACCCGAAGGTTTGGGTCATTGATTCTTTTGTACCCACCAGCACCCAACTGGCGGTTCCCATGGTGCCGGGCACCAGCACCGGTTGGCCGATGCCACGGTAAATTCCGGGCAGAACCGGGGAACCGGGGCCAAAGGCGCGTGTTGCTCCCTTGCGGTGAACGCATACCTTTATCCGACGGCCGTCCACCTCATGCGCTTCAACTTTGGCCATGTTGTGGGCAATGTCGTAAATTTGGTAAATGTGGTGCCTTTTTATCTTACCGGCCAGCACCTGCTCAAAGCTGCGACGGATATGATAGGTCAGGACCTGGCGGTTGACAAACGCATAGTTGGCGGCCGCTTTCATGGCTGCCAGGTAATCTTGTCCTTCGGGACTGCTGAGCGGTGCGCAGACCAGTTCCCGGTCCGGCAAAATAAGGCCGTATTGATGAATCGCTTTTTGAAAGCGTTTTACATAATCACCGCAAATCTGATGCCCAAGCCCCCGTGAGCCGCAATGGATCTGGACGGTTATCTGGTTGGGAAAAAGGCCCATCTGCCGGGCGGTCGGTTCGTCGTAAATCCGGTCTACCGTATTGATCTCAATAAAATGATTGCCTGACCCCAGGGTACCGACCTGGTTTTTACCTCGATTTTTGGCCCTGTCACTAATTTTGCCGGCGTCAGCACCCGCCAGGCAGCCATTCTCTTCAGTACGTTCCAGGTCAGACTCGGTGGCATACCCACGCTTCAATGCCCAGTTCGCTCCTTTTTCTACCAGAACCTCCAGTTCACCCGGCTGAAGTTTTATATGGCCTGCTTTGCCGACACCACTGGGACAGTTGGCGTATACAGCCGAGGCCAGATCATCCAGATAAGGGGTTATTTCCTCTTTTTCCATTTGAGTTGCCAGCAAACGTACCCCGCAGTTGATATCGTAGCCGACACCGCCGGGGGAGATAATCCCGTCGGGAAATTGGGTGGCCACCACACCTCCGATAGGAAAACCATAGCCCTGGTGAATGTCGGGCATGGCCAGTGCGTATTTGACAATTCCCGGAAGGGTAGCTGTATTGACCAATTGTTCCAGACTTCTATCCCCCTGTATGGCCTTCAGGAGTTCCGGATCGGCGTAAAAACGGGCCGGAACGCGCATGTCGGCACGAAATGTCTTGGGAATTTCGTACAGGTATTTGTCAATTTGCTTGAAATTATGGTTGCTGATCATTTTATACCTTCCTTGTAAATTAAGAAAGTTGCAGCTCCCTCCAATGTAACACGCTCAATTCGCCGTGTGTCTATACATCGAATACCACCGTGGCCTCCAGCCCTTTTTCCGTTTCGACAACCTCCAGGTTGTGATAGGTTACTGCTTTTATATGCTTTTTAAAACCGGATACGTGACCACCGTGTATAACGGCCTGCACATGGTTCGGTGTCACGTTGTAGAGTTCAAACCGGTGAAATACGAGCATCTCCATTTCAGCCCAATAGGCCAATTCACTCAACCATTCGACCAGTAAGCTCTCGGCATCCATGGCCTCCAGTTCAACATGCCGTGTTGTATCATCAGGGATGGCGGAATGCTCGAAAGCCATCAGAGTGGTCATGCCGATTGCTGCGTTTGTAAGCAGTTTTGAAAAATTTTCTCCGAAAATGTGAAGTGCGCAATCAGCTGTGTGATCTATCTCTTCAAAGCCGATATCATGAAAGCTCTTCAGGGATTTTGGTAAAGATTCGGTCGGCATTATATCCCCTTTTTGAGTGTCACAGGCGTTTTTCACTTTCCTGCTGCGGCCCCCCCATGACCAATCTTGCAAGGTCCGTCAATTGTTCGGAGAGGGAATCTATAAGGTCATCCACCGCGAGTATGCCTTCCAGAACGCCGCGATCGTTTACAACCGGTATACGACGCACTGCTTTGTGGCGCATTCGCTTGATTGTCTCCATAACGTTGTCTTCTTCCCTGGCGGTTATTAATTCGAAACTCATGGCATCGCCAACCGTGACGGCGTCTATGTCGACATCAAGAGCGATCAATTCAAGCACGATGTCTCTGTCGGTCAGAATGCCGATCGGAAAACGTTCTTCGTTCTTTTCTTCGACAACCACGACATTACCGACGTGGTATTCTCGCATGAGCCCGGCTGCTTCACGGATGGAACCTTCTCTGTCAATAATAATCACTTCGCGATTGCAAACTTCTCCAACATCCATGGCTTTCTCCTTGTATGTGGTTACCTGCATTAAGTCACAGCCGGTTCCGGACCGGCAGCAATTTAAAATTATAATAGCAAACGTATTGTGGAGAGGGGCATTTCAAATCTCCACTGTGGACTAGATCAATATCGAAATTTCGGCAATGTGAAATTTAGAACCCCGGACTATTATTAAATACCAGAATTATGCCCGGGTGCCAACTGCTTGATTATTTTTCAACGACTTTGTTCAGTCCCTTATCCCGTTTTCCCCATGGCATTCTCAGTCATAGGCAAATTCCCGGGCCTGTGATATATATTCGCCATGGAACGTATTATTGATATCTTTGGGCTGCCGTTGGAACAGTTAACCCGGACGCTGCGAAAAGACTACGGCAAGGGGCTGTTTCATGCCGAAGCGCTCTACCGGGAAGTGTTTAAAAACGGCGGGAAAAATATTGGCAATGCCCCGGAATTCAAGAACTCTTTAAAATTTTGGACTGAACTTGAAAAAGCGCTTGTGCCGGTATCCGGAAACGTGGAAGAAACATTCAAGGAGGATGAACTGGTCAAGTTCATCACCCGGCTTACCGACGGTCTGAAAATTGAATCCGTGGTCATCCCCATGACCCGGCACAATACCCTTTGCGTTTCAAGCCAGGTGGGGTGCAAAATGGGGTGCAAATTCTGCCAGACCGCCCGCATGGGATTTAAACGCAGCCTGTCAACATCTGAAATTGTGGGTCAAGTATTTAATGCCCGGCATACCCTTGGCCATGATATAAAAAACATTGTATTTATGGGCATGGGAGAACCTTTTGACAATTTTGATGCGGTAATGACCGCAGTTAAAGTGCTCAACAGCCAGAAAGGATGCGATATTGCCCTGCGCCACATGACCATATCCACCTGCGGTGTCGTGCCGGGGATTGATCGCCTGGCACAGATGAATCTGCCCAATATCCGCCTGGCGGTTTCCATAAACGGGCCGGACGATGCCACCCGGTCTGCCCTGATGCCGGTGAACCGGCACTGGCCATTGGCTGCGCTGAAAAAAAGCCTCGAAGCATATCCCCTGCCCCCAAGGGGTGTATTCCTTTTTGAATATATCCTGATCAAAGGGGTAAACGACTCAATGGAGCATGCCCAGGCACTGGCCCGGTTCATCCATCCTTTGCCCGTACGTTTGAATCTGATTCCCTACAACCCGGTCACCGGCTTTGACCACCAAAGCCCCAGTGATGAACAAATGCATGACTTTGCCCAAACGCTCACCGACAAAGGGGTGTTTGTGATCAAAAGGTGGAGTAAGGGCAGGTCGGTCAGTGCCGGATGCGGCCAGTTGGGAAAAAGTTGACGTTGGTTTGTTTTAATGATTATTGTGTAAATCATTATCTAAATTTGTTGCTTTTCCGGAGTATTGTTATATATAGTTATGCTGTCAACAAGCTATGGACTTTATAACAAAACTCGCCTTCCATACCCCCAATAAAAGGAATTCGAAGGAACATGGACTACAGCGAATCCAACACCCAGGCCGGAGAATTTTTAAGGCTTACCCTCGGCTTTTTAGCAAAACATAACCTGCCGGCAACCCCTGTCAATTATACTGTTTGGTACGAATACGCGTCCGGGAAAAATCCCAAGCTACGACAAGCCATTGACCAGATGCTTGAAAAAAAGCTGTCTTTGAACAAAAATCAAGTTGAAGGCCTTTATCAAAAGTTCATATCCGATGGAGACCGGGTGGTTATTTCACGTCTTTTAACCAAACTGAATCTGATGCTGCGGGAGATAACCATGTATGTGGTGGAAACCGAAGGCGACCTTTCCGCCCATGGCCAGACCCTTGACAATTTATCAGATCAGATTGAGGACATCCACGATTTTGACGGCGTAAAAAAGGTCATAGACCAGATGCTGGACACAACCAAAGCCATTATCCAGTCCGGGTCACGCCTGCAAACCCGGATGAAGGTTTCTTCCGAGGACCTAAAGCAGCTCCACAAAGAACTTGAAGTCTCCCAAAAGGAAGCCAGGACGGATTCCCTGACCGGCCTGACCAACCGCAGGGGGCTTGAAAAAAGACTGGAAATTGAACGAATCCGGGCCCGCCAGAATAACGCGCCTTTTTCCGTTATCATGCTGGACATTGACCATTTCAAAGCCGTGAATGATACCTTTGGCCACCTTGTGGGGGACAGCCTTCTTAAAGGTTTTGCCGCTTTACTTTCCAGCCAGTTACGCCGCAATGACCTGGCTGCACGGTATGGTGGGGAAGAGTTTTTGATTCTGCTGCCCGAAACAAATGTTGAAGGTGCGTATACCGTTTCTGAAAAAATCAGAAACATTCTATGTAAAAAAGAGTGGACCATAAAGGGGTCTCAAAAACGCATCGGACAGATCAAGGCATCCATGGGAATTGCCCAGTATAAACTTGACGAAACCGGAAATGAGGTGATCACCAGAGCCGATAAAGCCATGTACCACGCTAAAAACACCGGCAGGGACCGGATTGTTATCCATTCAGACTTAGATTTAAAGGTGTAGGCAACCATGAAACCCTTCAGCATATATTACGGCATGGGCCCTGTTTATGCTGCGGCCATCATCTGTTGTTTCTTTCTTTTCACCGCCCAGGCTGTTGCCCGGGGTGCGTCTTTTCAGATCCAAACCCCGCCCCATTGGCACAACAGGACCGACCGTCTGGACAATGATCTGAAACAGCAGGTCATGGCGCCCGGCAAGGAGGCTTTTATTGAAGTATATGCCGTCCGAAGCGGCAATATCGGGGTCCAGGCCATTGCCGACAGCATGGAGCAGACCATGCGCAACCGGGGAAAGGCTTTTCTGCAGAACCGTATATCATCAAAGCCTGTCCATGTGGACGGTAATCCCGGCATCATTCGGGAATATTCAGGGCATTACAACGGTAATTCGCTGCAGGCCTTTGCCTTGTATACCTATGACAGAGGCCAGGCCTTTACGATTTTTGGGGTGTACGCCGAAAACGAGGCCGCCCGGTACCGGGAAACCGTATATACCAGCATCACCAGCCTTCGTTTTTCAGGGGCATATGCACCCAAACCGCCTTCGCACCATACTGGAAACGACATCTCCGGTGCCGCCGGCGGCGGGCATGGGTCCGGCTCAGGGGTGTGTTGCAGCTACTACGGCCTGTGGAAGTTTCCATCCCGGGGCACCCGGGTGCACCTGATGCCCAATCATCTCTACGGAAAAAAGCGAAGCCGGTTTTACTGGGAGTGCCGGGGGGATCAAGTCACCATCCACTGGGGCGACGGGGCTGTCGAGACCTGGCAGCGGCAAGATAGAAACCGTCTGTCCCGGACCAATGCCTGGGGCGGGATTGACAAGGCGATCCGGCTCAAGGACTTTTTTGTCATGGATGGCCAAACCTACACAGCCTGCTCGGGCTATGATATGGATCTTCCGGACCAGGCGCCGGATATCCCCAAAACCGACCGGGCGAAAAAGATCTCCGGCAGCATGGGCTGTCAGTGGGGCCTTGCCCATGGATCTCTTAAGCCCGGGCAACCCTGTAAATGGGAACTTGCCGCAACCCAAGGAGTTGTCTTGAAGTTCAAAGACCCATACAAAAAAGGAAAGCAGCGCTATTTTGTCCGGGCCTTTTTTGCTGACGGAGAGTTGGCGGCACAAACCCGGGTGGGACTATCAGGCACATTGGCACTGGGTCCGGGTACTTACACCATCGAAGTGACAACGGACATTAACTATGCCCGGTGGCGATGCGAGTGGAAATAAGTTGCAACCCGCATGCAGGATACGCTATCTTTATTACTGAATAATAGCAATGAAAGCCGAAATTTGTGGAAATGGAGGATAAAACTAAAAAATGATTGAAGAAGATATATATTCAAATTTAGCCGTCATTCCTATTAAAATTGACGCTTTTACCTGGCACTCTGCTGAACAATTCTATCAAGCATCAAAATTCACTGACGACGAGATCATTAAGAAAATCAAAGAGTGCCCAAATCCATTTCGCTGTGCTGCCATTGGTCAAACCCGGGAATTTAAACTTCGAGAGGATTGGGAAGATATAAAGGTTTCCGTCATGGAACGCGCCATACGTGCCCGATTTGATCAACATCCCGATCTGGCTGACATACTTAAACGCAGTAAAGGCACACTATATGACCATTCGGCAGCGGACAGTTTCTGGGGTATCGGTTCCAATGTCACAGGTAAGATATTAATGAAAATCCGGGATGAATTACAATCCACTTATTGATATACTCAATCGACTAACACTCGATCATCACGTTTTTAGGGAATTTGTTCAAATTCAAGGCGGGAAAAATTTTTAACCGGAGGAATATACAATATATTTTGAGGATTAAAAATTTTTCCCAACGCCGAAGTTGGGCAAATTAGCAAAAACTTGATCATCGAGTAACACAAACAAGGAGGCGGGAAAATGGACACAGCCGAACTGCTTAAGCCGTTTAAGGATAACAACAAACGGATCACCGTGTTAACCGGAGCCGGAATTTCAGCTGAAAGCGGAATCCCGACATTTCGGGGGCCTGAAGGATATTGGACTGTGGGGTCAAGAGAGTACCGGCCCGAACAGATGGCCACCCACAGCATGTTTACCCAAAACCCTTGGGAATCCTGGGCCTGGTACCTTTACCGGCATACCGTGTGTAAAAAGGCAGAACCCAATTCAGGCCACCGCGCCATTGTTCAAATGGAAGAGATTTTCAAAGACAGATTCCGTCTGGTCACCCAGAATGTGGATGGTCTTCATTTACGGGCCGGCAACAGCCGTGAACGAACCTTTCAGATCCACGGAAACCTCAATTATATAAGATGCTCTGGAGAATGCACGCCAAAGCTTTTTGATTTCCCAAAGGAGATAGCAGACAAGGAAAAAGACCAGCCGGTCACCGAGGAAGAAAAAAAGCTGCTGACCTGCCCCAGGTGCGGCAGCATTGCCCGGCCCCATGTCCTCTGGTTTGACGAATGCTACAACGAAACCTGGTACAAAGCCGAGTCCGCCATGGGATGGGCTACGTCCACCGACCTTCTCTTGGTGGTGGGCACGGCCGGAGCCACCAACCTTCCCATGCAGATCGGCGGAATGGTGGCCCGAAATCCTGAAGCGGTCATTGTGGACATCAATCCGGGCGATAATCCCTTCAGGCAGTTTGCCGCCCGTCACGACCGGGGGATTGCCCTTGACGGGCCTGGAGGTGAATTTTTACCTGAATTGCTTGCTCTGTGGGAAACATAAAACTATGTGGGGTTTGATTTTATTTAAGGCCGTTTTTCGTAGGGGCAATCCCCCTGTGGTTGCCCTCGTTAGGGCAGGCACGGGGGCCTGCCCCTACAGCTGCCGACGTTAAAACCAATCCCCTATTTAGGAAACCGGAAAAACGCATACCGGTCTTCCGGTTTCCCGTCTTCATTTTTTTTATCTAAAATTTAAGGTTTGGTCGAGAAGCTTAAGGGTGGAGGGGGTGACGTTAAGACGACCAAGCGCTTCTCGAGAAATCCACCCGGCATCCAGGGCATCATCTCCGGGAGTGGGCTCTCCACTGATATAGCTTGCCGCAAGATCCACAATATAATAATGAAACCTGACCCGACCCTTATCATCCCTGTGAATGGATTCAAATGAAAATATGGGTTCCCCGGCCTTGATAATTATTCCGGTTTCCTCAAAAATTTCCCTTTCAGCCGCCTTTTGAAGGGTTTCTCCCAATTCAACACTGCCTCCCGGGATTGCCCAGACGCCTCTGCCCGGAGGATTTCCTCGTTTAACCAGCAACACCCTGTTGTCTTTGAAAACAACTGCGCCCACGGCAAGGGCGGGGCGGACAGGATATTCTTTGGGGCCGCTGTCAGGTGTGACTTTCATAATTTTCATCCTTGGCAAATATGGATTGCAGACCATGCATTACGCTTGGGCTTCACATATGAAGTTCAGCATGTGCTCGGCCAATTTATGGGGGCCTTCCAAATGGGGAACGTGGCCATATTCTTCAAATATATGAAGCCGTGCACGGGGAAACAATTCTTCTACAAACGGTGCGGTCTTCCAAGGCAAAATAGAATCATGGCGCCCCCAAAACAGCATAACCGGCATGGTGATCTCTTTGCAAAGATGATTTAAAGAGGCTTGTTCCAAAGAGATTTTACCGGACTTTACTGACTCCATGTCCACCAGTTCATCAAATATTTTGGCAAGCCACGTCCGGTCCCCTATGGCCTTTAAAATCATATATTCTTTGACACAGGCAGGAAGCGCCGGGCTTTTTCTAAAAATCCTGGATTGTAACGTTTCAAAATCCCCGGGAGAACTTATATGAAAAATATTAGTCCCGGCCAGTACCTCATCATAAATAGAGGATTGGCCGGGCAGGTAAAACCCGGCCGGCCCCACCAAAGACAAAGATTTAACTTTTGAAGGAAATTGGGCCGCAAACTTTGCGGCAATGGCGCCTCCCATGGAACAGCCGGCAAGGTGAAAAGAATCCAGGCCGTTTTCTTCAATGAACCGGCCCAGCCAATCAATATAATTATCCAAACTATACACAAGATTCGGGTCCATACCGGAATTTCCAAATCCCGGCAGATCCGGAATGACAAGATTCAACGTTTCGTTTAAAAATTTTGAAATAAAATAAAAGTTTTCTTTTCTATCCCCAAAGCCATGAATCAGGACCAGGGTCTCTTTTCGCTCCGATCCGATTTTGGCCCATGCCATAAGTGGCGGTCCCTGGTGGGTATGAAGGCTCACCCCCAACCGATTTCCAAATTTTTTACTAAAGGCCTCTACCATGGCTTCCCCGGCTTTGGCCTTGGCTCTGAACGCTATAGATGGTTTAAATGTCATGGATTTAACCTTAATTTAAATTTCACCAGCAAAAATATAAAATCTTTCCAAATTTTTAATATAATGGCTTACGCCATCTATTCCATGATTTCAAGGCAAAGCGCCATTGCCGGGCAACGATATG